>CAYLWP010000001.1:0-121304 GCA_964387365.1 uncultured Roseburia sp.
GAAAGACAAAATAATTTGAAAAAGGCTTTTCTTATCCCCTCAGATGTTGTAAAATTAAATAAAACTATCATTGTCGATGATATTTATACAACAGGCAGTACAATAGATGCTGTTGCAAGGGAATTAAGGCAGCATGGAGTGGGGAAGGTTTATTATTTGGCCCTTTGCATCGGTGAGGGAATGTAAACGGAGGGAATAATATGAACGTAAGAAACTGCAAGAAGTGCGGAAAGCTATTTAATCATATCAGCGGATTGCCTATTTGTATGGGCTGCCGTGAGAAGAATGAAGAGGTTTTTCAGACGGTAAAGAAGTATATCCGTGAGAATCCGCGTGCGGACATCAGAGAGGTATCTGAGGCATGTGAGGTAGAAACCTCACAGATTCAGCAGTGGATCAGAGAAGAAAGATTGGAGTTTACCGAGGATTCACCGATTAAGCTTCCGTGTGAGAACTGCGGAGCATTAATCCGTGCGGGAAAATATTGTGAAAAGTGTAAGGCTTCTATGGCAAAAAATCTTTCAAGTGCTATGCCAAAGCCAAAGGTTGTGGCTGTAACACCGAAGAAGACAGCAGACGGTAACAGCAAGATGCGTTTCCTTGATAAGCGTTAGGCGGTTATTGTATAGCAGACAGCTGAAGTATTGCATCCGAGTATATGCATAAGGGAAAAAGAAATGTTAAATGAAGAACGTATTAAATTAATGACAAAAATGGCATCTTATGAGGCAAATGAAGGGAAACGCAATGCGTCGATTGGCAGTTATTTCAGAGGTGATTATATCAGCCTGCAGGTAATTAAGTCAGTGATTAGTGCAACCATTGCGTTTGCTATTTGTTTTGCCTTATTTGTGTTTTATGATTTTGAGACATTTATGGCAGACATCTATAAGATTGATTTGATTGGATATGGTAAGAATGTGCTTGTTATTTACGTTATTTTTACAGTGGTTTATGCCTTGATATCCTATATTGTTTTTACGCGCCGTTATTCCAAGGCGAGAAAAAGCCTGAAAATGTATTATAATAATTTGAAAAAGCTTGCGTATCTCTATGAAAAAGAGGGCAAAAAATAGTATAGACAGAAAGTAGAGTTATGAGAGGATAATTTATGACTAATTTACTTGTGCTAAGAGAGCAGTTGAAAAAATTATATGGAAAGTACGAGGTTTACATTACACCACTGGGAAAGTTTTTGCTTGCGCTGGTGGCATTTGCCATGATTAACCGTTCCATCGGATACATGAGTGCATTGAACAATGCAGCAGTTGTTTTGGTGCTGGCATTGCTGTGCTCTTTTTTACCGATGAATATGACTTCCGTACTTGCTGCGCTGGTTTCGCTTGCTCATCTGTACGCTTTTTCGCTTGAATGTGCGGTAGTAGTGCTTGCAGTCTTTATTTTGATGTTTATCCTGTATTTTCGATTTACGCCGAATGATACGATTGTAGTTCTTCTGACACCGCTTTGCTTTGTTTTGAAGATTCCGTATGTGGTTCCTCTGGTAATGGGACTGGTAGGAACACCGGTGTCGGCAATTTCCGTAGGCTGTGGCGTTATTTTATATTATGTGATTACTTATATGGACCACAGTGCCACTGTATTGAGTACCTTTGATGCGGATGGTGTTGTTGAGAAGTTCCGTTGTATTATCGATGGCATTATTGGGAATAAAACCATGATGGTAGTGGTTGCTGCATTTGCAATTACTATTGTAGTTGTATATTTCATCAGACGACTCAGTGTGGATTATGCATGGACGATTGCTATTATAACAGGTACTTTGCTGAATATCCTGGTGCTGTTATTCGGCGAATTATTATACAATACAAATATTTCCATTATCGGGTTGATTTTGGGCAGTGCCGTATCTGCGCTTCTTGCCAAGGTTTTGGAGTTCTTTGTGTTTAACGTGGATTATTCCAGAACAGAACTGGTGCAGTTTGAGGATGACGAGTACTATTACTATGTCAAGGCAGTGCCAAAGAATACGGTTGCAACACCGGAAAAGAGAGTAAAAACAATACGTGTTCCTGATAAAGCGGTAAATCATCCGCAGAGAAAGTAGGATAATATCGGGAAGACATAAAATAAAAACGACTGGAATGGTAGAAGATGGGAGATCAGATAGGAACATTCATAAGTAAATATATCTCAACTCTTTCCTGGAACCGATTGAGCGTGGGCTGGGTGGATATAGTGGAAATACTCATTATATCCTTTTTAGTGTACCAGATTATGACCTGGATTAAGAATACAAAGGCATGGGTACTGATGAAGGGTATTTTTGTCATTCTGGTTTTCATCCTTCTTGCAGTTTTATTCCAGATGAATACGATATTATGGATTGTTGAAAACGTAATCAGTATTGCGGTAATCGGTATTGTTGTCATTCTGCAGCCGGAGCTTAGAAGAGCGTTGGAGGAGATTGGACGTAAGAATTTTATCACGAATATTGTAACCTTTGAAAGAAACGGATTGGAACGTTTCTCTGACAAGACTGTAAACGATATCGTAAAGGCAAGCTTTGAGATGGGCAAGGTTAAGACAGGAGCCCTTATGGTTATTGAACAGAATGTTGCCCTGACAGAGTATGAGAGAACCGGTATTGAGGTAGATGGAATCGTTTCCAGCCAGTTATTAATCAATATTTTTGAACATAATACACCGTTGCATGATGGTGCTGTTATTATACGCGGAAACAGAGTTGTGTCTGCAACCTGTTACCTTCCTCTTTCAGACAATCTGGAGATTAGTAAAGAGCTTGGTACAAGACACAGAGCCGGAATTGGTATTTCGGAAGCAACCGATGCGCTGACGATTGTCGTGTCAGAGGAAACAGGGCATGTCAGTGTTACATACGAAGGAAGGTTGTATCGTAACCTTGATGCAAATGGATTAAGAGAAAAACTGCAGTTAATACAGAATAAGGAAACAGAAGAAAAGAAGCACAGATTATGGAAAGGAAGGGCTAGGGATGAGAAATAAGCTGACACATAATCTTGGACTGAAGATTCTGGCTCTTGCTTTTTCAATAGGATTGTGGTTTGTAGTAAATAATATTACAGATCCGATGGAGGATAAAACCTTTTACAATCTTCCGGTCGAGATAATTAATGAAGATAAGATTGCCAATGAAGGTAAGGTTTATGAGATTTTAGATGACACGGATAGCGTTAATGTCAAGATTTACGGTAAAAAATCGATTATCAGCTACATAACTAAGGAAGATATCCGCGTAGTGGCTGATTTATCAGAGCTGACCTTTATGAATACGGTTGCTATTAAGGTAACAAGCCTTAAGAATAATTCGGAGCTGGAGTTTTCTCCGTCTGTCGATAACCTGAAGCTTTCCATTGAAGATATGAAGCGGGTTCAGATGATTATTAATGTAACGACCGCAGGAAAACCGGCAGACGGCTATGTGGTAGGTACGGTAACACCAAGCCAGAACGTTGTACGTTTATCAGGACCGGAATCTTTAATCAATCAGATTGCGTCTGTTGAAGCAGTGACAAATATCGCGGGCTATTCAACGGATATTAATTCAAGTGTGGAATTGAGACTTAGTGATACGGAGGGCAATGAGATTAAGAGCAGCTCCATCAAGATGAATATTTCTACGATTAACGTAGCAGTAAGTATTCTTGGAACCAAGGAAGTACCGGTGAACTTTGTCGTTCAGGGAAAACCGGCAGAAGGTTATACGGTGAGTGATGAAATGGTTACCGTTCCTGAAACAATAACCATAGCGGCAAGAAGAACGATATTGGAAAATGTATCAGAAATCAATGTAGCAGATTCTGCGCTTAAGGTTGATGATTTAACAGAGGATGTAACAACAATTATCAATATTCGCAAGTATCTGCCGGCAGGTGTTCAGTTTGCAAGCCCTGATTTTAATGGAAATGTCAGCGTAACGGTTGGAATTGAACCGCTGATTACCAGAGAGTATGAGGTACCGGTGAAGAACTTTGCCATTGGAACTGTGCCGGAAGGCTATGAGGCAAAGATTAAAGAGTTTGAGAATACAAGAGTTGAGAAATATAAGATTTCATTGAGTGGCGTGAAAAAGGTCCTTGACAGGATTGACAAGGATGATATCATCGGCGTTGTTGATTTGAAGCTTTTTGCAGAGAAGCACGGAATCACAGAATGGGCAGAGGGCGAGTATGTAAGCGAGATTACCTTTAACCTTGCCGACAATGTTATTGTGAAGGAGCCGTACAGTTTAACGATTGTCCTGGAAGATGTCACAAAGGAAACAGAAGAAATTGAGTAAGTAGAATATGCTTGGGAGGAGCGATATGGCTAGATTATTTGGAACTGATGGAGTAAGAGGTGTTGCCAATGATGAGTTGACACCGTCACTTGCTATGCAGCTTGGTCAGGCGGGCGCATATGTATTATCAAAGGAAAAAGAGCATAAGCCGACAATTATGGTAGGCTGTGATACAAGAATATCAGGTGACATGCTTGCAAATGCATTAATGGCAGGAGCCTGTTCTGTAGGAGCAAATGTCGCATATGTCGGAGTAATCCCGACCCCTGCAATTGCTTATCTGACAAGAAAATACCGTGTGGATGCAGGTGTTGTGATTTCTGCATCACACAATCCTGTAGAGTTCAATGGTATCAAGTTCTTTGACGGAAACGGGTTCAAGCTTCCGGATGCCTTGGAGGATGAGATTGAGGCATTGATTAAGAGCGGTATGAAGGACGTACAGTTCCCGACAGGACCGAGTGTAGGAAAGATTAAGTATCGAACCGATGCAAGAGAAGAATATATCAACCATGCAGTGAATTCCGTTCCGGTTAATTTAAACGGCATGAAGATTGTGGTAGACTGTGCAGAGGGTGCTTCTTACTATACATCCGTAGAGACATTAAAGGAGCTTGGTGCAGACATTGTTGCAATTCATAATAATCCGGACGGAACAAATATCAATGCAAACTGTGGCTCTACTCATATGGAGGAGTTACAGGCAAGAGTTGTATTCGAACATGCTGATGTTGGTCTTGCTTTTGATGGTGATGCTGACAGACTTCTTGCAGTAGATGAAAACGGCAAGCAGATTGATGGCGATGAAATTATGGCGATTGTCGGTAATCACATGAAGTCCAAGGGTGTTTTGAAGGATAATACCATTGTAGCGACCATTATGAGTAATCTTGGATTTTTCCTGATGGGACAGGAAAAAGGTATCCATATGGAGCAGACAAAGGTTGGCGACAGATATGTATTGGAGAGAATGCTGGAAATCGGTGCTAATCTTGGAGGCGAGCAGTCAGGACATATTATCTTTTTGGATGAAAATACCACAGGCGATGGCCTGTTAAGTGCTTTACATTTGCTTCAGGTTATGGTAGAAACAGGAAAGAAGCTTTCTGAGCTTGCGACTGTCATGACAGTTCTTCCGCAGGCGCTGGTAGGGGCAAAGGTTCCTAACCATAAGAAGGAAAGTTATATGGATTATCCGGAGATTGCAGATGCAATTGCAAAGACAACAGAGAAGTTTGCGGGAGAGGGAAGAGTATTAATCAGACCGTCCGGAACAGAGCCGTTAGTCAGAGTTATGATAGAAGGTAAGGATCAGGCGTTAATTGAAAAAGAGGCAAAGGAGCTTGCCGAGTTGATTCAGAATGTAATGCTATAGTAAGAGTTGTTGTATGGAGGGAGAATATGGTAAGCCAGAAAGTTGTTATAAAGAATCCGACGGGATTGCATTTGAGACCGGCAGGAAATTTATGTAAGGAAGCGATGCAGTTTACTTCGATGGTTACATTCTCATTCAGGGAGAGTACAGCGAATGCAAAGAGCGTGCTTAGTGTACTTGGTGCCTGCGTGAAATGCGGGGATGAGATTGAAATAACTTGTGATGGTGCAGATGAGAATGAAGCCTTGGCGGCAGTTGTTAAGGCGATAGAAGATGGTTTAGGTGAATAGAAGATGTCAGCCCGAATATCATTCGGGCTCATTCTATGTTAATAAACAAGGATGAATTTTTTGCCTGTGTACGATATGAAAATATCGGTCTCATTATCAGGCGGTGGAAAGGTATGGTTATGAAAATGCTGAATTATAAGAGATATCGTAGAAATCCGGTTGTAGCTTATCCGGAAAGAGAGTGGCCGAATAAGGAAATAGAAAAGGCTCCTGTTTGGTGTAGTGTTGACTTAAGAGACGGCAATCAGGCTCTGATTGATCCGATGGTGGTTAATGAAAAGATTGAATTTTTCCAGTTCCTTGTAAATATGGGCTTTAAGGAAATTGAGATTGGATTCCCGGCTGCCAGCCAGATTGAGTTTGATTTTCTCCGTCAGCTGATTGACAGAAAGCTGATTCCGGATGATGTATGTGTACAGGTGCTTACACAGTGCAGGGAAGAGCTGATTGACAGAACCTTTGAAGCGATTGAAGGCTGCAAACAGGCAGTTGTACATATTTACAATTCTACCTCAACCTTACAGCGTGATGTAGTATTCCATATGGAGAGAGAACAGATTATAGATATTGCTATTAAGGGTACGCAGATGGTAAAGGAAAGAGCTGCGAAGTTCCCGGGCAAGATTATTCTTGAATATTCACCGGAAAGCTTTACCGGAACAGAGCTTGACTTTGCGCTTGATATTTGTACCGCTGTTCAGGAAACCTGGGGAGCAACCAAAGAGAATCCGATTATTATTAATCTGCCGTCCACAGTTGAAATGAACACACCAAATGTTTACGCAGACCAGATAGAATGGATGAATAAACACTTTAAAAATAGGGAAAGTATTATATTAAGCATCCATCCTCACAATGACAGAGGAACCGGTGTTGCTTCGGCTGAGCTTGCTATGCTTGCTGGTGCTGACAGAGTAGAGGGTACCTTGTTTGGAAACGGAGAAAGAACAGGTAATGTTGATATCCTCAACATTGCTTACAATATGTTCTCACAGGGTATTGATCCGGAGTTAAAGATTGAAAAAGTAAACGACATTATAGAAATCTATGAGAGATGCGTCAAGATGCCGATTCATCCAAGACATCCGTACGCAGGAAAGCTTGTATTCACGGCGTTTTCCGGTTCACACCAGGATGCAATCAATAAAGGTATTGCAGCAATGCGTGAGAGAAATAATCAGTATTGGGAGGTTCCTTATCTTCCGATTGATCCTGCAGATATCGGACGTGAATATGAACCGATTGTACGAATCAATTCACAGTCAGGTAAGGGTGGCGTTGCATTCATCATGGATACCTATTTTGGATTTAAGCTTCCGAAGGGTATGCATAAGGAATTTGCAAACATTATCCAGGCACTTTCCGAGAAACAGGGAGAGGTATCGCCGGAACAGATTATGGAAGAGTTCAGAAAGAATTATCTGCAGCAGAAGGAGCCGATTCATTTCAGAAAGCTTCGCGTGGATGATTTATCCGGAGAAACAGATTCCGAATTTGATACCTCTGTTGAGGTAGTGTATACAGACCATGGTGTCGAGAAGAGCTTTACGGCAAAGGGTAACGGACCGATTGATGCGGTACAGAGAGGACTTCAGGAGACTCAGGGAGTGAAGATTAAGGTTCTTGATTACGAAGAACATGCATTACAGAGTGGTTCCAATTCACAGGCTGCTGCGTATATTCATATGCTGGATTCTGATGAAGGAGCCGTTACTTATGGTGTTGGTGTAAGTTCCAATATTACCAGAGCCTCAGTAAGAGCAATCTTCTCCGCTGTAAATCGTTTGGGACTTGGTGACAGGTAAGAGAAAGGTATGGTTATTGAATATGAAGAAAATTATTGTAACCGGATGTAACGGACAGCTCGGCCGTGCGATTAATCAGATTTATGATAGTAGTACAGAGTATGAGTGTGTAAATACCGATGTAGCAGAGTTGGATATTACCAATATTGATGCAGTAACAAAGCTGGTAGCTGAGGTTAAGCCCTATGCTATCATCAACTGTGCTGCGCATACCAATGTAGATGCGTGTGAGACAGATGTTGACAATGCGTACAGAATTAATGCAATCGGACCAAGAAATTTAAGTATAGCTGCAACACAGAATCAGGCAAAAATGATTCATATTTCTACAGACTATGTTTTTGGCGGGGACGCAGCTTCTCCGTATCTTGAGTTTGATCCGACAGGTCCAAAGAGTATGTACGGTAAGACAAAGCTTGCCGGTGAAAACTTCGTAAAAGAGTTTGCGAAGGAACATTTCATTATTCGTACAGCATGGCTGTATGGTGACGGAAAGAACTTTGTAAAGACAATGCTTCGTCTTTCTGAGACAAATGATAAGGTGAGAGTAGTATGTGACCAGTTTGGCTCACCGACAAGCGCAATCGAGCTTGCCAAGGCAATTGCTTACCTGTTACCGACTGACAATTACGGCTTATTCCACGGAACCTGTGAAGGCTCTACGAACTGGGCTGATTTTACAAAGGAAATCTTCCGCCTGGCTGGAAAGAAGACAGTTGTAGAAGCAATCAGCTCTGAGGAATACAGCGCCAATGCGAAGGAGACAGTTGCACCACGTCCTTCCTATTCTATTTTGGAGAATTATATGTTGAAGCTGACAACGAACCACATGTTTGCACAGTGGGAAGATGCGATAGCGGAATACATAAAGGGGATTGGTTAAATCCCCTTTTTGTGCGAATATAATAAAATGCATGCTGCTGAATACGGAATTGGTTTACAGATGCATTGCAATGGCAGCAATGGTAATCCCAAGGATGGCACCGACGAGAACCTGTAACGGTGTATGTCCGACGAGCTCCTTCAGCTTATCTTCGGCGGATAATTCCTGGTTCATATTACTGAAAAGTTCCATCATTTCGTTGATGATTTTGGCCTGTATACCGGTTTCACGTCTGACACCGATGGCGTCATACATAACGATAATGGCAAGAATTGTTGAAACAGCAAATTCGAAGCTGCCAAGTCCGAACCGGATACCGCTGGCGGTAGCGAGTCCGCACACGGTTGCCGAATGACAGCTTGGCATACCGCCACTTCCGACAAGTCGTTCAGCATCAAAGCTCCTTGTAAAATAAAAGTGAATAAGTGTCTTGAGAACCTGTGCAATGAGCCAGCTGCTGACAGCGCACAGTAAGACACGATTCTCAAGTAATAAATATAATTGATTCATTGATACATACCTGCTTTTGTTATAATTACCTATTAAATTATAATAACATTTTGAAAAAAATACAATAGCAGGATGAAAAGAACATAATTATGTTGCCATGCCGAATTTTGACGTGTATACTAAAGACAGCTATGTGAATGAAACAGAAACTAAATTGTAAAAGAGAGGTACAGTATGAATAATAAAGTTGCATTAATAACAGGTATTACAGGACAGGATGGTTCCTATCTTGCTGAGTTTTTATTAGAAAAGGGATATGAGGTACATGGTCTGATCAGAAGACACAGTATCTCCAATACAGCAAGAATCGACCATCTGATTAATTCAGAATATAATAAGGTAAAGTTTTTCCTGCATTTTGCAGATACAACAGATTCTTCCAATCTCATGAGAATTATCGGTGAGATCAGACCGACAGAGGTTTACAATCTGGCGGCGCAGTCACATGTAGGTGTTTCCTTTGAAGTACCGGAATATACGGCAGATGCGACAGGTGTCAGTACATTAAAGCTCTTGGAGGCTATTCGTGTTAACGGTGGTAACTGCAGATTTTATCAGGCATCTACTTCCGAGTTATTCGGAGGTCTTCCTGAGACAGCACCACAGAGTGAAAAGACACCGTTTTATCCAAAGAGTCCATATGGTGTGGCAAAGCTTTATTCTTATTGGATTACGGTAAATTACAGAGAGTCTTACAATATGTTTGCATGTAACGGTATTCTTTTTAATCACGAGTCGCCAAGAAGAGGTGAGAATTTCGTTACCAGAAAGATTACACTTGCGATTGCCAATATCATTGCGGGCAAGCAGGACAAGCTTTCTCTTGGAAATATGAACGCAAAGAGAGACTGGGGATTTGCAGGAGATTACATCGAAGGTATGTGGTTAATGCTTCAGCAGGACGCACCGGGAGATTATGTTCTTGCAACAAATGAGACACATACTGTTCGGGAGTTTGTAGAGGCTGCCTTTGCAGAGCTTGGTATCAAGGTACGTTGGGAAGGTGAAGGCGTAAATGAGAAGGGCTATGATGAGAAGACCGGCAAGCTTTTGGTAGATGTAAATCCGGAGTTCTATCGTCCGGCAGAGGTTGAGTTCCTTTGGGGAGATTCGACCAAGGCAGAGCAGACACTGGGATGGAAGAGAAAGGTTGACTTCAAGGGTCTTGTTTCTATGATGATGGATGCAGATTTAAAGGCAATTGCAGGTATTTCCAGTGAGGAATATAAGGCGCAGAATCAGTAAGCCTGCAGGTAGTGGAAAGGTATAAGTGTAATATGAATAAGACAGATAAAATATATGTAGCAGGACACAGAGGTCTGGTAGGTTCTGCAATCGTTAGAAATCTTCAGGCAAAGGGTTATACCAATATTATCGGAAAAACACATAAGGAGCTGGACCTGACCAATCAGGCAGCCGTTCGTGAGTTTTTTGAAAAGGAGCAGCCGGATGTGGTTGTTCTTGCTGCGGCAAAGGTTGGCGGAATCAATGCCAACAATACAGCACCAGCGGAGTTTGCATACGAGAATATGCAGATTCAGTGTAATGTAATCAAGTGCTGTCATGATTTTAAGGTAAAGAAGCTGTTGTTCCTCGGCAGTACCTGTATCTATCCTAAGATGGCTCCGCAGCCGATTCCTGAGGATGCCTTGCTGACAGGTCCTTTGGAGGTAACAAACGAGGCATATGCAATTGCAAAGATTGCAGGCCTTGAGATGTGTAAATTCTTCAAGAAGCAGTATGGTGATGATTTTATCAGTTGTATGCCAACTAATTTATACGGACCGCACGATAACTATGACTTATCAGGTTCTCATGTTATGCCGGCTATGATTCGTAAGTTCCATGAAGCGAAGGTAAACGGCGCACCAAGCGTTGAGCTTTGGGGAACCGGAACACCGCTTCGTGAGTTCTTATATGTAGATGATATGGCAGATGCCTGTGTATTTTTATTGGAAAATTACAGCGGTGAACAGCATGTAAATATCGGAACCGGAAAAGAGGTTACGATTAAGGAGCTTGCAGAAACGGTTCAGAGAGTAGTCGGCTTTGAAGGCGAGATTGTATGGAATACAGACATGCCTGACGGAACACCGAGAAAGCTTACGGATGTCACGAAGCTTCATAGCCTTGGCTGGAAGCATAAGGTGGATCTGGAAGAGGGCGTTAAGCTTGCATATGACTGGTTCCGTGAGAATGTACAGGACGCCAGAATGTAGTGTAAAAAATCCATATGCGGAAGATTTTTTACACGGCAAATTTGTGCAAGGCACAAATTCGCGGGATTGAAGAAATGATAGAGGTATTTGCGTGAATGCGGATGAGCGGGTAAATGTGTTGAAGCGTACTACATATCTGTTGCTTCAGTGTGGATTTCAGGCAAGCCAGATAGGCTACCGTTATCTGCGGGAAGCGGTATGGATTGCATATCAGGATGAAGAGGTGGTTACCAGTGTAACCAAGCTTTTGTATCCTGAGGTTGCAAAGCGTTTCAAGGTCAATGACAAGCAGGTAGAACGTGCAATCAGAAACAGTATAGAAACAGCCTGGGTAAAGGGCAATCAGGAGTTCCTTCGGGAGGTCTTTAGGGAAGCCTTTGCCAAGAGTGAGACAAGACCTACGAATACGGAAGTAATCAGGGTGTTGAGAGATTGGATCAGTAAGGAGCAATCGACTTGAAAACATATACAAAAACTTTAAGTATTATTGTGCCCTGCTATAATGAAGAGGAAAGCGTGCCGCTGTTTTATGCGGAAATGAAAAAGCAGGAAGCATTTTTCCATGAAAAGGATATTGAACTGGAATTTATTTTTGTAGATGACGGTTCGAGGGATGCTACTGTTGCAGAGGTGAAAAAGCTGCATGCGCAGGACGAAAGAGTGCATCTGGTATCTTTTTCAAGAAATTTCGGAAAAGAAGCTGCTATTCTGGCAGGCTTGGAGAAGTCCACTGGTGACTTTACGGTATTGATGGATGCGGATTTGCAGGATCCGCCTGCGATTCTGCCGGAAATGTATGGATATATAGAAGAAGGATATGACTCTGTGGCTACCAGAAGAGTGGACAGAAAGGGCGAGCCGCCGATACGTTCCTTCTTTGCAAGAAGATTTTATGGATTGATGCGTAAGATATCCAAGACAGAGATTGTGGACGGAGCAAGAGATTATCGTCTGATGACAAGACAGGTGACAGATGCGATTATTTCCATGAAGGAATACAATCGTTTTTCTAAAGGAATCTTTGGCTGGGTAGGCTATAAGACAAAGTGGATGGAATATGAGAACGTACAAAGAGTGGCAGGAGAGACAAAATGGTCTTTCTGGAAGTTGTTTTTATATTCGCTGGATGGAATTATGGCATTTTCAACGATGCCGCTTTCTATCGCTTCCCTGTTTGGCATTTTATTCTGTTGCCTGGCATTTATCTTTATGATATTTGTTTTTGTCAGAGCGTTAATTTATGGTGATCCGGTAGCCGGCTGGCCTTCCATGGTTTGTCTCATTTCCTTTATCGGCGGTGTTCAGCTGCTGTGCCTTGGTATTATGGGACAGTATATGAGCAAGCTGTATATGGAGGTAAAGGACAGACCAAAATATCTTGTGAAGGAAACCTTTTGATTGTTTCAAGGGATAGGATATAGATGATGAAAGACTTAGTCAGTATTGTTGTGCCGGTTTATCAGGCGGAACGGTTTATTGCAGAGACAATAGAGGCAGTACAGAGGCAGACTTATGAGAATTGGGAGCTGCTGCTGGTTGATGACTGTTCTAAGGATAAAAGCTGTGATGTGATTGAGAAAATGACGAAGCAGGATGAAAGAATCCGGCTGATACGGCAGGAGACCAATCAGGGAGCAGCCGAGGCAAGAAATTGCGGTGTCCGTCATGCGCAAGGACGCTATCTTTGCTTTTTGGATTCCGACGATTTGTGGGAGGCGGACAAGCTTTCGCAGGAGCTTGCTTTTATGCAGGAAAAAAAAGCAAGCTTTGTGTTTACCGGATATGAATTTGCTGACGAAAACGGATGCGGTCTTGGAAAAATTGTAAGGGTGCCTGAGGAGATCACGTACGCGGAGGCGTTAAAGAATACAACGATTTTCACGTCTACCGTTATGATTGACCGGGCACAAATAAAGGATGAAGATATTTTTATGCCTGCGATTGCAAGCGAAGATACAGCTACCTGGTGGCATTTGCTCAAGACTTACGGAAAGGCTTATGGTCTTGACAGAAATCTGGTAAAGTACCGCAGAAGTGGTAATACGCTGTCCTCTAACAAGCTGGTGGCGATTCGGAGAATCTGGCAGCTGTATCGCAAGCAGGAGAGGCTGAATGTGGTATATAGTGCGTATTGCATGTGCTTTTGGGCACTGCGCGCCGTTCTTCGAAGAGTGTAAGGATGCTGAAACGTAACTGTGAATGGTGATGGTTACGCAGAATTTGAGTTTGAGGTGAAAAGGTGAAACGCTTAGAGTCTGTAAAAAGAATTATTGTATTGCAGCTTTCCTTAGTTGGATTGATTGTACACACATGCGCGTACATCTATGTATGGCATGAGATATATAATGATATTATGCAGAAATATATGTGGAGAAACTTTACCGGAAGAGGCTTCTGGCTGCTTGCAGCTGTATATTTTTTGCTTCTTCTCTTCTTTGCGGGCACTTATGGTGGCTTGAAAATAGGTTATCTGAAGCCTATGGATGTCTTTTTTTCGCAGGTTCTGACACTTCTTTTTGTAAATGCCATTTCTTATTTTCAGATATGTTTGCTTTCGTTAAAGATTGTTACGGCGTATCCGATTATTGTTATGACATTGGTTCAGATAGCTGTCTCTGCGGTGTGGACGTTTATTTGTCAGAGAGTCTATGCACAGCTGTTTCCGCCAAGGAATCTGCTCTTAATCAGCGGAGACAGATCGATAGAAAGCATTCTGCAGAAGTTTGAGAGCAGAAAGGACAAGTATACAATTGTAAAATGTGTCCATGAGGATGAGGGACAGCATGCGCTGGAGCAGGAGATTCTTGCGCGTTATGACGGTGTCATTCTTTGGGATATCAATACCGCACTGAGAAATAAACTGTTGAAGTTCTGCTATAGTAAGGATATCCGAGTGTATATGATGCCAAAGATTCCTGATATTATGATTCAGGGCTCTGCGCAGCTGCATTTATTCGATACACCGATTCTTTTCACCAGAGAATACTCCATGACGGTGGAGCAGAGATTTTTTAAGAGAACGATTGATATCGTGTGTTCGTTACTGTTGATTATATTGAGTTCTCCGTTCATGCTGATTACCGCGATTCTGGTGAAGTGCTATGACGGCGGTCCTGTACTGTACAAACAGGTTCGCTGTACCAGAAATATGCAGGAATTTCAGATTCTGAAGTTCAGAAGTATGCGTACCGATGCCGAGAAGGACGGTGTGGCAAGACTGGCTCAGAAGAATGACAGCAGAATAACCCCGATAGGAAAGTTTATCAGGAAGGTCAGACTTGATGAGCTTCCGCAGTTATTCAATATTTTGAAGGGTGAAATGTCTTTTATCGGTCCAAGACCGGAAAGACCGGAGATTATCAGGCAGTATATGGAGGAAATGCCGGAGTTTACCTTCAGAACCAAGGTAAAGGCAGGACTTGCCGGGTATGCACAGGTGTATGGCAAGTACAATACAACTCCGTATGACAAGCTGAAATTAGATTTATTTTATATTGAGAATTATAGTATATGGCTTGATTTGAAGCTGATGCTTCTTACCTTAAAGATTTTATTCCAGCCTGACAGTACCGAGGGCGTGGAGGAGAATCAGATTACTGCAATGAAGGAAATCAAAAAAGAGGAGGAAGAGAAGTAATGCAGGCTTTTGAATCAAAGTATTGGCAGGAGGGTATCGATAGCAAGGCATTGCTTGTATGCTTCCTGCAAAAATTGCCATATTTGCTTCTGATGGGAGTGGCCGGTGCCGTTTTAGGCAGCGGTCTCTATTTGCTTATAACGGTCATGACTTCGGAAGGCACGCAGTATCAGTCAGTAACGAAATATTATATTGACTTTGCAGACGGAAGACTGGAGGCAAAGGATTATTATAATGCCTTTACCTGGAATGATAACATGACAATAGATGATATTCTCGGCAATACCATGACGATTCTTGGAGAAGGCGTGGAACGCGAGAAGGTAGGAGAAATGATAACAGCTGATATTTTATCAGATGTGAGATATTTGACGGTAACCGTAACCGGTAGTGATGCAGAGTTTGTAGGTAAAGTCAGTGAGGCAACCGCAGTGTCTCTGGAACGGTTCGGAACTACTAAGGATGAATTTGATTCTATCACAAGGATTGAGGATAAAGGTGTAAAACAGGTAGAAGAGCCTCTCTTTACCTGGCGCGCGGCCGTGCTTGGTGCGTTGGTTGGATTTGGGCTTGGCGTATTTTTGCTTGTGGCAGATTTTAGTCTTGGCAGTAAATTCTATACCAAGAGAGACATTAGCTGTAGACTTGGTATTCCGGTATTTGGTCTGCTGTATCGTACAGGCAATGCAGCTGCGGGAATGAAGCAAGGAGTATTGCTGCAAAAGGAGTTACAGGAAAAGGCATTGCAGCTTGCCCTGCAGTATCGCTTAGAGCAGGAAACCTCGAAAACTGTGGTTCTGATGGATGCTCTGGATGGAGCACTTGCGCAAAGTATCAAGAATTCCTTGGATACGCTGTGTGACAGCAGGGAGCTTGTTGCAGAGCTGACAGTACAGAAGACACCGGTACGGAGCAAAGAGGAATATACTGCTATCAGGGAGTCGGCAGGCGTAATCATGGTGGTTCCGTTTGCAAGAGCTTACAGAGAAGCGGCAAAGGAGCTGCTTGACCAATTGGAGAATCAGGAGTGCACTGTACTTGGTGCTGTTCTTGCGGATGTTGACTTATGCTGGATGAAGCTTTACGGAAATAAATAGCGGAACGGTTTTACTGTTTGCAGAATGTGTGTGACGCAGATGGTTTATGCCGGCTGGAGGAAAGAAAAGATGAGCTTACAGGTTCTTGTTTCTGCTGTGAGACAGGAGGTCTCTACCTTGGCAGAACGGATGCATCTGGAAAGTGATGCAATTATTATCAATCAGACAGATACCTTTGCATACGAGGAATATGAGCATGCGAGGAAAAAGATAAGCTGCTACAGCTTTGCGGAAAAGGGTGTGGGCCTAAGCCGTAATAACGCCCTGATTCGTGCAACTGCGGATATTGTGCTTTTTTCAGATGAGGATATTGTTTATGACGAAGGCTATGAAAGGATGATTCTGGAGGAGTTTGAGAAGCATCCGGAGGCTGATATGCTGTTATTTAATATGCGCGTGGGAGAGACGAGAGCGACGTATCATACGGAGCAGTTTCACAGGGTGCATATCTGGAATGCAGGACGCTATCCAACCTATTCCTTTGCAGTGAGAAGAGAAAAGCTGCATGCAGCGCACATTACCTTTTCATTGTTGTTCGGAGGCGGTGCAAAGTACAGCAATGGTGAGGACAGTTTATTCTTAAAGGACTGTCTGAACTACGGCTTAAAAGTATATGCGGTTCCTGTTACGATAGGTACGGAGATAGAACGGGAATCCACCTGGTTTAACGGATACCACGAGAAGTTTTTCACAGACAGAGGTGTATTATATCACTTTCTGTACGGAAAGCTTGCCGTACCAATGGCAATGCGTTTTCTCGTGGCACATGGAGCTGTGATGTGTCAGGAGATTCCGAGAAAGGAAGCGTTTGCCATGATGAAGCGCGGAATTGCTTCCGTGCGGCATCTGTAAAATAACAAGTGATTGGGAAACTGTGTAGTAGCTAAGATTAAAGGAGTATTTTATGTCAGCAGACATGCAAATATCGATTTTTCTATATATGCTGATTGCCTTAGTAACCCAGCGTTTGGCAGGCTTTGTACGGGTAGGAGCAGGCGGACAGCAGGAACGTGAAAAAAGTGCATATACAGCAGATGGCCTGCTGACAAGACGAAGTCTTCGCAATCGTCTGTATCTGGTAGGAATCTTTGTGATTCTCTTTCTCTGTTCTGCGCTTCGCTTTGACGTGGGAAATGACTACAGAAATTATACGCAGACTGCCCATGAGGCCTTTGTGGGCGGTTATGTGGTAACAGAGGTGGGATTTAACTATCTGGTAAGAATCGTCTACACACTGGCAGGCGGTGAATATTATGAGCTTGTCTTTGCCGTGTTTGCCTTTGTGACAATTCTTATTTTCCTAAAGGCGTTCTATGAGCAGAGTGTGGACTTTGCGTGGACCTATTTTCTGTTTATGACCTTGGGTTTGTACTTTCAGACATTTAATACCGTACGTTATTATTTAGCACTTGCGATTGCCTTGTATGCGATGCGCTATGTACTGAGCAGGGATGCAATCAAGTTTATCTTCTGGATTGTACTGGCGTCGCTGTTTCATAAGTCGGTGCTGCTGACCATACCGGTATACTGGATGGCTTCCTACGCGTGGAGACAGTGGATGATTTATGCAGGAATCGGACTTAGTGCTGTATGCTTTCTGGCAAAGGGACTAGTGTTAAAGGTAGCATTGTTACTATATCCATCCTATGAAAATACCATATATCTGGATGGCGGAATAAGCTATGCGGGTATTGCAAGAGGTCTTCTGGTACTGGCACTGCATATGTGGTATTGCAGGAATTATCCGAAGGAGAAGGAAGACAAGGAGCTGCGTTTCTACGCACAGCTTAATCTATTGTCCATTGTGGTATCTGCATTCTTTTCGTTTTTGCCGGTGGTAACCAGAATTGCATACTATTTTTCGATATCGCAACTCTTGATGATACCCAGGATTATATATGGAATCACGGATGAGAAGCAGAAAAAGAGAATGAAACAAATTATTGTAATAGCGTGTGTTATTTATTTTGTAGCGTTTTTAGCAACTGCTCATCAGCCGGGCGTGGGACTGCTACCGTACAGGAGCTGGTTGTTTGAGAGTGAGGTAGAATGAGAGAGAATATCAGGGACATTAAGTACAGTATTATAGTAGTCTGTCTGAATGCAGGTCAGAGACTACCGGACACCATAGAAAGTATCATACAGCAGACCTATCCGAATTATGAGATTATCATCAAGGACGGTGGCTCTACGGACGGTTCGGTGGAGCAGGCAGAACAGCTTTTTGCGGAAAATACCGACAGGATAAAGATTTACAGAGAGAAGGATACGGGTATCTACGATGCCATGAATCAGGCATGTGCCTATGCAACGGGCGATTATTATCTGTTTCTCAATACAGGAGATTCCTTCTATGATGAACAGGTTTTAGATAAAATAACAGATGGTATTATTAAAAAAACGGAGGAGCTTGGCACGAATCCGGATATTGTATACGGTAATCTGTATCATAAGGCGCTCGACAATATCATTTATGCGGCGCCGCAGATGAATGATTTTACCTGTTACCGTAATGTACCCTGTCACCAGACCTGCTTTTATCACAGAGCAATGTTTGAGGAACGAGGCTACAATACGAGATATAATGTCAGAGCAGACTATGAACATTTTTTATGGTGTTATTATGAGAATCATGCAAAGATATGCTATCTTCCGATTATGACGGCTTCCTATGAAGGTGGCGGTTATTCCGAGACTAAGGAGCACAAAAAGCAGTCAACACAACAACACAGGGAGATTACGCAACGTTATATGGGGAAGCGAAAGGCATTTCAGTACAGAATGATTATGCTGTTAACGCTGGCACCGCTTCGTACTGCGATTGCTGACAATAAATATTTATCAGGAATTTATAATGACATTAAGACCTTTATTTATTCGTTAAAGAAGTAGGAGGGATTCTATGAAGGTATTATGGTTGTGTAATATTATGTTACCGTTTATCGCAAAGAGTCTGGGGCATAAAATAGTCGTAAAGGAAGGCTGGCTGTCAGGACTGGCGGACAAGCTGATACAGAATCAGGATAACAATAACATAACACTTGCTATTTGTTTCCCGGTATCGGATGATTTTAAGTTTGCAGAGGGAGATCAGTCCCTTTATTATAAAAATTCCGCAAAGGGTGTTTCCTATTATGTATTCCGTGAGGATACCCTGCATCCGGAGAATTACGATGCCTCTATTGAGGAAAGTCTTGGAGCCATTGTACGGGATTTTGAGCCGGATGTGGTTCATATCTTCGGAACGGAGTTCCCGCATACCCTTGCTATGGCAAGGGCCTTTGGAAGGCCGGAGAACATACTGGTTGGTATGCAGGGACTATGTGGTGCCATTGCCGGCGTGTATATGGCAGACCTGCCTGCGGATGTACAGAAAAAGAAAACCTTCCGCGACATACTGAAAAAGGATGGATTAATCGAGCAACAGCAGAAATTTGCAGAACGCGGTAAAAACGAAAAGGAAGCCCTTGCTCTTGTAGGTCATGTTACGGGAAGAACTGATTTTGACCGTGAATGGACAAAAAAGCTTGCACCGCAGGCGAAATATCACTTTATGAATGAAACGCTTCGTGAGGAATTTTATCATGACAGCTGGAATATAGACAGAATACAGCGCCATTCCCTGTTTTTGAGTCAGGGAAATTATCCGATTAAGGGTCTGCATTATGTACTGGATATCCTTCCGGACATCGTAGAGCAATATCCGGAGACAGTGCTGTATGTGGCGGGAGATGTGATTACTGCCAACCAAAGTCTCAAGGATAAGATTAAAATCTCAGGCTACGGAAAGTATCTTTTAGATATGATTCGTAAGAAAAAGCTGGAGAAGCATGTGAAGTTTGTCGGAAGACTGCATGCAGATAAGATTTGTGCCAGATATTTAAAAACACATGTTTTTCTATGCCCTTCCGCCATAGAGAATTCGCCGAATTCGGTGGGGGAGGCCATGCTGCTGGGGGTACCGGTGGTCGCTGCGGATGTAGGAGGTGTTCATAACCTGCTCGCACACAATCAGGACGGTATTCTTTATGAGAAGAATAAGCCACAGCAGATGAAGGAAGCAATCCTTCGCCTGTTCGAGGATGACAAGCTTGCAATGAGCTTTTCCTCTAATGCCCGTGCTCATGCAAAACAGACGCATGACGCGGAGAAGAATTACAACAGATTATTGGAGATATATCATGAAATTAACCATAGTATCTAACTATATCAATCACCATCAGATACCGTTAGCAAATGAATTGTATAAGAAGCTGGGAAGCGGATTTACCTTTATACAGACAGAGCCTATGGAAGAAGACCGTATAAAAATGGGATGGGGAAGCGAAGTAAACTCTATTCCGTATCTGAAGCTCTATTATGAAGAGAGTGAAGCCTGTGCAGCGCTGATTATGAACAGCGATATCGTAATCTTTGGCGGTGTAGAGGATGAGAGCTATATTAAGCCAAGACTGCAGGCAGGAAAGATTGTAATCCGTTCCAGTGAGAGACTGTATCGCGAAGGACAGTGGAAGGCAATCTCTCCAAGAGGTTTGAAAAAGAAGCATGAGGATCATACACAGTACCGTGACAAAGAGGTATATCTGCTCTGTAACGGTGCATATGTAGCCTCTGATTTTGAGATTGTAAAGGCGTACCCGGATAAGAAGTTTAAGTGGGGATATTTTCCAGCAGTGCATGAATACCAGATGGATTCTCTTTTTTTCCGTAAGCTTCATCTCGACGGCAACGGACATCATCAGGTAAGAATCCTGTGGGCCGGACGCTTTTTAAGGCTGAAGCATCCGGAATATGCAATAAAAATCGCACGTTATTTAAAAAAGAGAGGGATTTCCTTCCATCTTGACATGGTAGGAGGCGGTGAGCTGGAGGATAAGCTGCGCCGCATGGTGAAGAGCAGTGGCCTGCAGGAGGATGTAACCTTTCATGGTTTTCAACCTCCCAAGAATGTCAGAAGATTTATGGAGGAGTCCGATATCTTCCTGTTCACCAGTGATTATCTGGAAGGTTGGGGTGCGGTCTTAAATGAGGCAATGAACAGTGCCTGCGCCGTTGTGGCAGGGCATGGAATCGGAGCGGTTCCGTTTTTGCTGCAGCATGAGGAGAACGGTCTGGTATATAAGACCGGAGACTATAAGGAATTCGAGGAGCTGGTATATAGGCTGGTCACAGACCCTGAACTCTGTAAAAAACTGGGACTTCGTGCCTATGACACCATTGTGACGCAGTGGAATCCGAAGGAGGCGGCAAAGCGTCTGCACCGGTTCTGTAAGGGACTTCTGTATGGAAATGTGGATGTACCTGAGGTAGGACCTCTTAGCATAGCACCTGTTATCAAACCAAAAGAGGGCTATGATTATGCCAGAAATCCGTATATCAAGCGTCAGGAGTTAACAGAGCAATGAGACAACAGGAAAAAATAAAGAGCAGAATCTATGTCTGCCATACGTATTACCATGTATATGTAGCTATACTAAAGGAAATGAAGCTGCAAAGGGATGCTTTTGTATCTGGTACAGAGTATCAAAAGGGAGAAATTGCCTTAAGCGAAATATCTACCAAGTTTGAAAATCTGGGAGAGCGCCTTGCAAAGACCGGTATCTTCCATGAGGTACACATGCTGGATGAAAAGCATGAGAATTTTTTCCCGGAGCTTGCCAAGTACAGACAAAATTACAGCAATATCCTGAAACACATGATAAACCGTATGATTTTCACCAAGCGCCTTGCAAAGTGTGAAGAACCATACATGACAATCGATTTTAAGGCCTACCGGGATATCTATGTATTTTGTGACAGCGATCCGATTGGCTATTATCTGAATTATAAAAAGATTTATTATCATGCCGTGGAGGACGGTCTTGACTGTCTGAAAAACTTAGATGATGCCTATGTGGCAAACAGCGGACATTTTAAGCTCAAGGCGTGGTTTTCCAGACATAATCTGATTTTTATCATGAACGGTTGGGGAAAATACTGCCTTGATATGGAGATTAATGACAGAAGTGTCGTGCCGACTGACTGTCCAAGATTCGTGGAGGTTCCGAGAAAGCCTCTTGAGCAGGCACTGACAAGTGAACAGAAGAAAAAAATGATACAGGCTTTTATCGAGGATGCCGATACGCTCTTAGAGCAAATGAAGCCCCAAAAAGAGGGCGAGGAATTTGCCATGTTTCTTACGGAGCCGCATCCGGTTGATGAGGAAGCAAGAAAAAAAGTGTGCCTTGATATTATTGCAAAGTATTGTCAGGGATATCGGGTATTGATAAAACCGCATCCAAGGGATATGATAGATTATGTAGACCTGTGTCCGGAATGTATCGTACTTCGCGGAAGATTCCCGATTGAAGTGTTGAATTTCTTTGAAGGCATTCGTGTGAAGAAGGCAATTTCCATCGTAACTACGGCTATGAATGCTGTGGACTTTGTAGAGGAAAAGATTAACCTTGGCGCAAGCTTTTGGGATGCGTATGAGGATCCGGAAAAGCATGCGTTTAATAAAAAGGCCGGCTTATCGATGGCAAATGAGCATAAAGTGGAGAATAAATAAATGTTAAAGATTTTAAAGAAGATAAACATCTTAATGGATAAGAAGCA
The DNA here is from genome assembly GCA_964387365.1 of uncultured Roseburia sp. Lineage (GTDB taxonomy): Bacteria > Bacillota > Clostridia > Lachnospirales > Lachnospiraceae > COE1. The sequence goes on from CAYLWP010000001.1 coordinate 22,696, forward strand.
GAAGCGGTGGATGCTTGGATTACTTTTCATGATGGTGGTAGCAGCTTTGCTGGAAACCGGTGCAGTTATGATGGTAATGACAGTTGTGCAGTTAATTGTGGATCCGGTGACATTAGAGCAGGGCGATACGTATCAGAGAATCAGTGAGCTTCTCAACCTAAGCGGAACAGTGCAGTTTTCCGTTCTTGCCATTTTGTTTTTAATTGTTTTATATGTTGTTAAAAATAGCTTCCAGTTCATTTTACAAAGAAGCTTGTATAGATTTGTTTTTACAAATCAGTTTAAAACAGCAGCTAATCTGATGAAGAATTTTGTCAGAAGAGATTATGAATATTATCTGAATGCGGAGACTTCCGTAATCCAGCGGAGTATTACCGCGGATGTCAGTAATATGTATGCCTTGATACAGTCCGTATTACAGATTACTTCAGAAACGATAGTAGCTGTGTTTTTGGTAATAGCACTTGCCATGGAGGATCCGGTTATGACAGTGGTTATTGCGGTTATGTTATTAGTGACACTAATCGTGATTAAGAAGATTGTAAAACCGATTATGAATCGAACAGGTAAGGAAAATCAGGACTATGGAGCTTCCATGTTTTCATGGATAGCACAGACCATACAGGGAATCAAGGATATCAAGGTGGCCGGTAAGGAGCAGTACTTTATCAATGAATATTGTAAGGTGGGTGAAGGCTATGTAAAGGCTATGGAGCGTTTGAATCTCTATAATAATACCCCCAAATTATTGATTGAAACCGTATGCTTTGCAGGGCTTCTTGTCTATATTCTGATACTGATTGTTTCAGGGTCAAATGTGTCCGGTATGATTTCGCTGTTTGCAGCTTTTGGTATTGCTGCGATGCGTTTATTGCCGGCAGCCAGCAGAATCAACAACCAGATGACCAGTATGGCATTTAATGAGCCGTTTTTCTTTAATGTCAGTGACAATCTTGTTGTGGAAACCAGTGAAGAGAATACAGATATTTCCTATGCAGTCGTAGCAAAGGAAAAGCTTCCTGTTACAAAGGCGGTTAACTTAGAGGATATTACGTATCATTACCCGAACTCGGACAAGCTGATTTTTGACCACGCCAGCGTATCCTTCCCGATTGGCAAGTCCATCGGTGTGGTAGGCGCGAGCGGTGCCGGTAAGACTACGATTATCGATATCCTGCTTGGACTTTTAAAGCTGCAGACAGGTAAGGTGTTGGCAGATGATACGGACATTCAGGAGCACTACAGAGAATGGCTTGCCAATGTCGGCTATATTCCACAGATGATATTTCTGTTGGATGCAGATATCAGGAAAAATGTAGCCTTCGGTGTACCCGAAGAGGAGATTGATGACGAAAGACTCTGGCATGCTTTGAGGGAAGCGCAGCTGGATGAATTTGTTAAGACCTTACCGGAAGGTGTATATACAGGTATCGGAGAAAGAGGTATTCGTCTTTCCGGTGGACAAAGACAGCGTATCGGTATTGCAAGAGCGTTGTACAATGATCCGGAGGTACTCATTCTTGATGAGGCAACCTCTGCTCTTGATAACGATACAGAGGCAGCGATTATGGATTCCATCAATCGTCTGCATGGTAAGAAGACACTGATTATTATTGCACACAGATTACAGACCATAGAGAAATGTGATCTCGTATACCGCGTTGAGGATGGAGCAATTGTGAAGGATAGGTAGTAGAAAGGCAAGGTAGTTGGATGAAGCTGAGTATTGTAGTACCTGTGCATAATATGGCGGCAGGAAATAAATTGCGTTTCTGTCTAGATTCCCTTGTGAATCAGACAATTTCAGATTATGAGATTATTGCGGTGGATGATGCGTCAACAGATGAATCCTTTGAGATTATGAAGGAATATGAGTCAAAATATCCATGGAAATTCAAGGCATTGCAGTCCTATGAAAACAGAAAACAGGGCGGTGCAAGAAACATGGGTATGGACGTCGCAAGGGGTACCTGGATCGGATTTGTTGATGCGGATGACTGGGTGGCACCCGATATGTACGAGAAGCTCGTACGCCGTGCGGAGGAAACCGGCGCCGATGTAGTCGGCTGTGATTACAATCTGACCGAAGAGCAGAGTATGAAGATTGGCAGAGTCGTGCCGAATAATACAGCAGAACAGACAGGAATCCTGAACATTGAAAAAGGAAAGCTCTTTGTCATGAATCCGGGAAGTATGGTCATTAAGATTTATTTGAAGTCTGTCATTGACGAATATCATCTTCGTTTCCCGGAAAAAACCTTTTATGAGGATAACTGCGCATCACCAATCTGGATGCTGCATTTTAGCCATTTTGAAAAGGTCGATGAGCCCCTCTATTATTATTACCAGCACGACGCTTCCACCGTTCATGCCATCAGCATGGAAAAGTGTGAGGCGAGACTTCTTATGGGTAAAAAGCTGATAGAGGAAGCACGCAGATGCGGCTTTTACAAGATGTACCGCAAGGAATTTGAATTCGCCTTTTCCAAGCTTTATTATATGAATACGCTTTACACCTATATGCTCGGAGTAAAGAATCCGAAGCTTGATTTTCTGAAGCTCATTGCAAAGGGAATGATGGAAGAGTTCCCGGAATTTCAGAATAATGCTTATTATCAGAAGGAATATGATGAGGAGCAGAAAAAAATGGCGGCATTACATATCAAGTCGCCGACAATCTTTTTGATTTATTTTAAGCTTCTGTATGGTTATCGTAGGATAACCGGAAAGCTGAAGTAGATCATGGTTACAGACTGTACAGCAACCATGAATAAAGCGAAGGAAATACTGCCATACTATTTTTGACGTTTTAGGCAGATTGTGGTAAAATGAGTTGTTTATTGAAAAAAGAGAAAAAACAGCTTTTATGGAGGATAAAAAGATGTTAAACAATAAAACGATACTGATTACAGGTGGAACAGGATCCTTTGGAAAATGCTTTACCAAATATGTATTAAAAAATTACAATCCTAAGAAGATCATCATCTACTCAAGAGATGAATTCAAGCAGTGGATGATGGCAAGTGAATTTGAAGAATATAAGGATAAGCTTCGTTTCTTCATCGGTGATGTAAGAGACTATGAGCGTATGAAGAGAGCCTTTGAGGGTGTTGATTATGTTATTCATGCAGCAGCTATGAAGCAGGTTCCGGCTTGTGAATACAATCCAAACGAAGCTATTAAGACAAACGTTGTAGGCGCACAGAATGTAATTGATGCTTCATTGAATACAGGTGTAAAGAAGGTAGTTGCATTATCTACCGATAAGGCGGTTAATCCGGTCAATCTTTACGGTGGCACCAAGCTTGTATCTGACAAGCTTTTTATCGCAGCAAACGCATACTGTGGTGATAGGGAACTGAGCTTTTCTATTGTAAGATATGGTAATGTAGCAGGAAGCCGTGGTTCTATTATTCCATTATTTCATAAATTGATTAAGGAAGGCGCAACAGAGCTTCCAATCACCGATTATCGTATGACACGTTTCTGGATTAGCTTAGAAGAGGGTGTTAAGCTGGTAATCAAGGCTCTTGAGGAGGCAAAGGGTGGCGAGACCTTTATCAGTAAGATTCCTTCCTTCAAGATTACAGACCTTGCAGAAGCAATGGCTCCGGGGATGAAGACCAAGGAAATCGGTATCCGTCCGGGCGAGAAGCTTCATGAGGTAATGGTTACCGTAGAAGATTCCATGACTACTTTTGAATATGATAAGCACTTTATTATCTATCCGCAGATGTTCTGGCAGGAGTCTAAGCGCCCGAATCCAAGCGGCAAGCAGGTACCGGATGAGTTCTACTATTCCTCAGGCAATAATACAGAGTGGCTTACCGTTGAGCAGATCAGAGAACTGTTAAAGGATGTAGATTTGGAGAAATAAGCATGAGTTTACCGGCAATTGCGGGGGGAACCCCGGTTAGAGATACAAAGTTATTTTATGGTCATCAGTATATTGATGATGCAGATGTGAAGGCAGTTACAGAGGTTCTTACCAGTGATTATCTTACCTGCGGACCAAAGGTTACGGAGCTTGAAAAAAGGCTCTGCGAACTGTCAGGAGCTAAGTACGCTGTGGTATGCAGCAACGGTACGGCTGCATTACATATTGCAGCATTGGCAGCAGGTGTAGGTGAGGGGGATGAGCTGATTACCACACCGATTACCTTTGCAGCTTCGGCAAACTGTGGACTGTACTGCGGTGCGAAGCCTGTATTTGCGGACATCAATCCGACTACCTACAATATTGACCCGAATAGTGTCCGTGAAAAGATTACCGACAAGACAAAGGCAGTTGTTGCCGTAGATTTTACGGGACAGGCAGTGGAGCTTGATGAGCTTCTTGGCATGTGCCATGAAAAGGGCATTACTCTGATTGAAGACGGTGCACATTCCATCGGTACCAAGTATAAGGACAGAATGGTGGGAAGCATTGCGGATATGACAACCTTCAGCTTCCATCCGGTAAAGACAGTAACCGGTGGCGAAGGTGGGGCAGTTCTTACCAATAGCGAGGATTTGTATGAAAAGCTTGTTTTATATCGTGCACATGGTATCACAAGAGAAGCAAAGCTTTTAGAGCGTGAATCCCACGGTCCCTGGTACTATGAGCAGATTGATTTGGGATATAACTACAGACTGACCGATATTCAGTGTGCTTTGATTTTAAGCCAGCTGGATAAGCTTGAGATGTTCAGCAAGAGAAGAAAGCAGATTGTAGAGCGATACAATCAGGCATTTTCAGAGATTCCTGAGCTTTTTGTGCAACAGGAGATTCCTGAGTCAGATACAACAAGACACTTATATATCCTGAGAATCAGACCGGAGAAGCTTACCATTGACAGAAAGGGCTTCTTTGAAGCGCTGGGAGCAGAAAATATCTGCTGTAATGTGCATTACATTCCTGTATATTATCATCCGTATTATGAAAAGCTGGGCTATAAAAAGGGACTTTGTCCTAATGCAGAGAAGCTGTATGATGAGATATTAAGTCTGCCATTATATTACTCACTGACAGATCAGGACGTAGAAGATGTAATTTGTGCAGTAAAGAAGATAGCAGAGTACTATCGTAAATAGAATGAATAAAGCCCGGAGTAACCCTCTGGGCTTTTTGCGCGACCGAACGTATGAAATACGCGAGGTGCTGATTTGCTGAGGAAGGACGGGGAAAAAAATAAAATGAAAAACGTAGCCATTATCACTGCCAGAGGCGGCAGCAAGAGAATCCCAAGAAAAAATATCAAACCTTTTCTTGGAAAGCCGATTATTGAATACAGCATAGAGGCAGCTCTGCAGTCGGACATGTTTCATGAGGTTATGGTATCGACTGATGACGAAGAGATTGCCGGGATAGCCAAAAAGGCCGGTGCGACAGTGCCGTTTTTCAGAAGTGAGGACACCTCGAATGACTATGCGACAACTGCGGAGGTGTTGTTAGAGGTGCTCGATTCCTATGACAGAATCGGCAAAAGCTTTGACCAGATGTGCTGTATCTATCCGACAGCACCGTTTGTAACAGCCAATGCAATTAAAACAGCCATGATGCTGTTAGAACAGGAACAGGCAGATGCCTGCATTCCGGTAGTAAAGTTTTCATTCCCGCCACAGCGCTGTGTTGTGATTAATGACAATCGCCTGACACCTAAGTGGCCGGAGGATATGAATAAACGTTCACAGGATTTAGAAGCATTTTACCATGATTGCGGACAGTTCTACTGCCTGAATGTAAAGAGCTTTATGGAGCAGAAGGCCCTCTGGATGAAGAATGTGGTTCCGTTTATTCAGGAGGAAAGCAATGTACAGGACATTGATACCTTGGAGGATTGGAAAATCGCGGAAATGAAATATAAAATATTACGCATGAAGGGTGAATAAGAATGCAGACAATAACCATTAACGGAAGACAGATTGGAAACGGCGCACCGGCATATATCATTGCTGAAATGTCAGCAAATCATGCAGGGAGCATAGAACGGGCAAAAGAGATTATCCGTACGGCCAAGGAGGTAGGCGCGGACTGTATTAAGATACAGACCTACACACCGGATACCCTGACAATTGATTGTGATAATGAATATTTTCGGATCGGAGACGGCACATGGAATGGGGAAAATCTCTATCAGCTTTACGGCAAAGCATATACACCGTGGGAGTGGCAGGCAGAGCTTAAGGCAGAGGCAGAAAGGGTAGGAATTGATTTCCTTTCCACTCCTTTTGATGAGAGTGCAGTGGATTTTCTCGAAGAAATGGGGATTAGCTTTTATAAGGTTGCATCCTTTGAAATCCTGCATCTTCCCTTACTTCGGTATATAGCAAGAACCGGAAAACCGATTATCATGTCAACCGGTATGTCAACCCTGACCGAGATTGATGAGGCAGTCAGAGCCATTCGCGAGGAAGGAAACGATCAGATTGCACTTCTTCGTTGTGCAAGTGCATACCCGGCGATTACAGATGAAATGAATCTGCGAACCATGCAGAATATGGCAGAGACCTTTCAGGTACCGGTAGGATTATCGGATCATTCCATGGGCTCTGTCGGTGCGGTAACAGCCGTTGCCATGGGAGCGGGCATTATAGAAAAACACTTCTGTCTTGACAGGGCAATTGAGAATCCGGATTCCTCATTTTCCATGAATCCTACAGAGTTCAGACAGATGGTAAGTGATATCAGACAGGCAGAAAAGGCAATGGGACGCGTAAGCTATGGTGCAACAGACCAGGAAAAAACAAATGTTATTTTTAGACGTTCCATTTTTTGCGTGGAGGACATCAAGCAAGGAGAACTGATTACAGAGAAAAATATCCGCATCATTCGACCGGGATATGGACTGGCTCCGAAATTCTATCCGGAGCTTCTGGGGCAGGTTGCACTACAGGATATTAAACGTGGTACGCCGATGCAGCTGGAGCTTGCCGGCAGGCAAAAATGTAATGTCCTGTTTTTGACAAATAATGATAATGCCTTAGGGTTATATGACTGGCTTGCAGAGCGTGACAGTGTCATGCTTTGCCAAGATAAAATAACAGTTGATATGATAAAAGAATGGGCTCCGCAAATCATCGTCAGCTACAATTACCGTCACATGATTACGGAAGATGTCATTGACTACATGAACGGAAAAATCGTAAATCTTCACGTATCCTATTTACCATGGAACCGCGGCGCCAATCCGAATGTATGGAGCTTTGTTGACGATACACCAAAGGGAGTAACGATACACCAGATTAGTAGTGGTCTGGATAAGGGAAGAATCCTGTATCAGAAGGAATGTACATTTGATCCGGAAAAGGAAACCTTTGAAACGACCTATCGTACCTTACATGAAGAAATTGTGAAGCTGTTCTGCGGGCATTGGGAAGAAATAAGACAATGGAAGTGTCCGCTTCTGGAGCAGGAAGGAAACGGAAGCTATCATAATGCAAAGGATTTTGAGGAACTCAAACAAAGAACAGATTTTAACTATACGGAAAATATTGCGGCGTATTTGAAGCGAAATAAACACTAAGCGCAATAGTAGTTGGAAAGGGTATCATGTTATATTTTAGAGTGGATATGAATGAAGTGATTGCCACAGGACATGCCATGAGATGTCTGGCAATCGCGGATGCGGCACAACAAATCGGTGAGGATGCAACCTTTATCCTGGCAGATGATAAGGCAGTAGAGCTTGTGGAATCACGTGGCTGCCGTGCCATTGTACTGCATACAGACTGGCGTGATATGGAAAGTGAGCTTCAAGTGCTTGCTGAAGTCATAGAAAGAGAAAATATTTCCACGATACTGGTGGATAGTTATCAGGTAACACCGACCTATCTGACCGGACTTCGCAGGCTGGTGAAGGTGGCATATCTTGATGATGTGAATGCATTTTGCTATGATGTGGATACCTTAATCTGCTATGCAAATTATTATCGGAAATTCGCATATGAGGATCGGTATCAGGGAACAAAGCTATGTCTGGGTATGGCATACGCACCGCTTCGAAGCGCGTTTTCCGGGTGCGAACCGAAACAGATTGCCGAAACCGTGGAGCATTTACTGCTATTGTCGGGAGGCTCTGACACGCTTGACGTGCTGGACAGACTATTAGAGCAGATACCCAAAGAAGATTATAAAATAATAGATGTTATTTGTGGCGTGTATTATCCGAAATACGAAGAAATATGTAATAAGTACAAGGATTATAAAAATGTACATATCCACAAAGCAGTTACCGATATCGAACGATATATGGAGGAGGCTGATTTGGCAGTTTCTGCAGGCGGTTCTACTCTTTATGAGCTCTGTGCAATGGGAACACCCGTAATCTCTTATTCCTTTGTGGATAATCAGCTTGATAATGTAACAAGCTTTGCCCAGGATGGAATCATAGATTATGCCGGTGATGCCAGAACAGAGGATATTATATTAAATATCTGTTGTTATCTTAAAAAATATAAAGCAGACAATGAACTCCGTGAGAGAAGATCACTAGCCATGCAGGAACTGGTAGACGGTCGGGGTGCCCTTCGTATCGCGAAGGTATTACAGGGGGAAGCATTACGATGAAAAAGGAAAGAGAGAAAAACTACGAAATATTACGAATTGTAGCGATGTTGATGATTGTCTGCCTGCATTATCTGAGTAAAGGCGGAGCGCTTGCAGACCCGTCAGGAAAGCTTGCGCCAACAGGATATACAGCATGGCTGATAGAAGCTTTCTGCCTTGTAGCTGTGAATGTATATGTCCTGATCAGTGGCTATTTTGGAATAGGCGATGAGTCAGCCACATCCATTGAACAGACTAAAATAACAGATGTTCTCAAACGTCCCCTGTGCATCTGGTTGCAGGTATTCTTTTATTCCGTAGTAATCGGAGTCCTGTTTCTGGTAACAGGAGTGCAGGAGTTTGATATCTATACCGTATTTATGTACGTATTCCCTATATCAACCGAACACTATTGGTTTGCAACCTCCTATATCCTGTTAACCCTGCTGATGCCCTTTATAAACGCAGGCTTCGACAGACTCGAGAAGCGCTCCGTGCAGGGAGTACTCGCCTGTATGCTCGTACTGTTCTCCCTTGCCAAAACCATTATACCCATGCAGCTGCCATGGGATCACAAAGGCTATGATGCCTTCTGGTTTGTATTCCTTTATCTGACAGGAGCTTACCTTAGAAGATACGGAATTAACCGGATAAACAGCCGTGCCAAGTCCATTGCCCTTTATGTAGTAAGCAGCTTACTCATCTTTGCAAGCATGCTGTGCATACGCACATTGTACTTGGAAACAGGAAGCCTCAAGGATTTTATCAGCTACGGCTATTCCTATAACTTCCTATTTTGTTACACAGCAGCAATCGGACTGTTTCTCGTCTTTCAGAGAAATCCCAAGACAGAATCCGCAAACCCCTGCGGATCAACCCTGCAACTCATATCAGGTGCAACCTTCGGCGTATACCTCATACACGAACACGTAAACCTCCGCTACCTCTGGCCAACCCTGTTCAATACCGCAGAGTATGCCACCGCCCCTGTACCAACCTTCATACTCCATATGATAGGAACAGTAGCAGTAGTATACGTAGTGTGCACATTGATAGAAATACTTAGGAAAAAACTAATCAAATTTTTCTAGCATAGCCAGCGAGCTGCTATGCGTTCCTTAATTCAAAACTGTACTGTTCCGGGGGGTATAAAGTTTCGTAGAGGCATGATTATTTGGAGGCGAAAGCTTTACGTAGAGCATTAGCTTTTCTTAGCACTTTTTTCGCAAATAGTAATTTGGCAACACGACGTTGCCAAAAGGCGTAATACGAGCCATGGACGGCGAGCTTACGCCGGTTACGACCGTGACCAATACCTTCATAAAAGTGCTTAGAAAATCTTATGCTCGAAGTCCTTGCTTTCGAAAACAAATAATCATGTCACTACAATCCTAAAGTCCCCCGGAACTAAAAACTCCGAAAAGAGGGTGTAAAATGACACAGAAAAGAGAAAAAATAACAAACGCTATTTTGATATTCATGCTGCTCGTGTACCCGCTGCGTAAAGCCGCCGTAGGACTAGACCTCATGGACGCCGGCTACGCACTTGCAAATTACCGCTTTTTTGAAACCATGCACGACGATTGGCGCATTGCAACCTTTCTTGCAAATGTAACAGGCGTAATTTTATCAAAGCTCCCATACGGAAATACCTGGGTAGGCATGAATGTCTACACAGGCCTGTTAATCGGTATCACAGCAGCCGCAGCTTATTGTTTTTTAAACACACAGAAGATAGGTAACAAATACCTCCTCTTTCTCGGAGAACTCATAGCACTGTCCCTATGCTGGTCACCAAATGTAATCCTGTATCATTACCTCGGATATATACTGATGACAGCAGCAACAATCCTGCTCTACTCGGCACTGACCAAAGAAAGAAATGCATACTTTATAATAGCAGGTGTTATTCTTGGCTGCGCCGTGGCAGTCAGAATGCCCAATATTACCTATATGGCACTTATAGTTCCGGTATGGTTTTACACCTGGCTTAATAGAAAAGAACACCCTGAGCAAAATTGGTTTTCCAAGCTGTTAGGACAGACCGGTTATTGCGTGGGTGGATACGCAATCGGACTCGGTGTACCGTTAGCTTACATCTGTGTCCGTTATGGAGTAGAAGCATATCCCAAGATGATAACCTGGCTCTTTGGTATGACCGAGACTGCAACGGATTATAAGCCAACCTCCATGGTGAGCGCCATGTTTGAGGACTATATACGATATAGCCTGTGGCTCCTGCTCTTTGTGGCGTACCTCGTAGCAGGACTCGTATTCGTACGCATTGCCAAGGGACGCTTTGAAAAGACGAAAAAGATTATTTATGTACTCGGCATGTTCGTACTGCTAAGATTATGCTACGGAAGAGGCATGTTTAACTTTGACTATTCGGCGTATTTTTCGTTTTATAAGTGGATTACCGTGTTTTTACTGATATCCATACTGCTATGTGTGTGGTTATTACTTTGCAAGAAGGCGGAGAAGGAACACAAGCTTTGGGCTGTATTCCTGCTTGTGATTATCTTTGTCACCCCGCTCGGCAGCAATAACGGATTGTATCCGATTATCAATAACCTGTTTCTTGTGTGCCCATTAACACTTGCTTTCCTTTGGAGTACAGTGAAGGGCACCACTATGAACGCATTTGTCTGCAAGAGCATGACCATATTCTTCTGTGCCTGTGTAGCTGTTCAGAGCATCCTGTTTGGCCTCCTGTTTATATTCCATGATGCGGCAAAGGAGTATACCTGTGCGCCCATAAGAGGCTCAGCTTCCACAGCAGGACTTATTGCATCCGTGGATAAATCCAAAGATTTAGACCTCCTTGGTGGATATCTCACAGAGAACGATTTACTGGAAAAGGAAGTCATACTTTATGGAAATATACCTGCGCTTGCGTATATCTTTGATTTGCAGCCGGCAATTTTCTCCACCTGGGCGGACCTGGATTCCAATCCGGTGGCAAGACTGGAGGAAGAGCTTACTGATGAAGTGCTCCGTGCGAAGGAACCGTTAGTCATCCTGCATACCAAGGAAGTGCAGGTGTTGCAAAGTGGACAGGAAGACAGAAAGCTTGCTGCTATTATGGATTTTGTAGAGCAGAATGGGTATATTTGTGCTTACACAAGCGATTCTTATCAGGTTTATTGTAAATAATAAAGGATTATAGTAAGATAAAGCCAAGGATAACATAACTTGCAAATGCGCTGAAAAATGTGTACTATAAAGAAAAATGGGACGATAGGAGGGGCCTAACTATGATCAATTTTAATGTTCCCCCCTTTACAGGGAGAGAAATGGACTATATACGACAAGCCGTAGAGAATCAGAAAATCTGCGGTGACGGTGAATTTACGAAAAAGTGCAGTGAATGGATTGAGCAGAAGACCGGAACGGCAAAGTGCCTTCTGACAACCTCCTGTACACATGCAACCGAGCTGACAGCATTGCTTGCAGACATTAAGGAGGGCGACGAGGTCATCATGCCGTCATACACCTTTGTATCCACAGCGGATGCCTTCGTGCTGCGCGGAGCAAAGGTGGTATTTGTCGATATCAGACCGGATACCATGAATATTGATGAGACACTCATTGAGGATGCCATTACAGAACGTACCAAGGCAATTGTGCCGGTACACTATGCAGGTGTGGCATGCGAAATGGATACGATTATGGATATTGCAAAGCGTCATAACCTGCTCGTTATCGAGGATGCGGCGCAGGGCATTATGGCAAGCTATAAGGGCAAGGCTCTTGGAGCAATCGGTGATATGGGCTGCTTCTCCTTCCATGAGACGAAGAATTTCAGCATGGGCGAGGGCGGAGCGCTTCTGATACAGGATGAAGCCTATATCGAGGATGCGGAAATTTTCCGTGAAAAGGGAACGGACCGTTCCAAGTTTTTCCGCGGTCAGGTAGATAAATACAGATGGATGAACTACGGTTCCTCCTATCTTCCAAGTGATATGAATGCAGCTTATCTGTGGGCACAGCTTGAGCTTGCAGACGAGATAACCAATGCAAGACTTGCCAGATGGCATCAGTATGACGAGCTGCTACAGCCGTTAAAGGAAAGAGGACTCTTAGAGCTCCCGACCATTCCTGAGGGCTGTGTACACAATGCACATATGTACTATGCCAAGGCAAAGGACCTGCAGGAAAGAACAGTACTGTTGGACTTCTTAAAGAAGAATGGAGTATATTCCGTGTTCCATTATGTACCGCTTCATTCAGCACCCGCAGGAATGAAGTTCGGCAGATTTCATGGAGAAGATAAGTATACAACCGGGGAGAGTGAACGATTATTCAGACTTCCTATGTATTATACATTAACAGAAGAACAGGTAAATTATATTGTAAGTAAGGTGAAGGAGTTCTACCACGTATGATGGAGAGCCTGAAAAAGCCGGCTTTTGGCAGACTGCTTAAGGTAATTCTGTTCATGGTAATCATGATAGCCGGTCTCGCAACAGCATTTGATTTTTACTATGATTTAAACGATGATACTGTGATAAAGGACATCCTGTCGGGAGCCTATACAGGAACCCCGAGCGGTTATAGCATCCAGATGCTGTATCCGCTGAGCTTTTGTGTGTCATTGCTTTACCGAGCCATTCCCGGAGTACCCTGGTATGGCTTGTTTTTGTGCGTATGCCAGTTTGGTGTGGCAGCGTTACTTGCATGGCGTGTCACCGGCATACTTGAAAAGCATTGGATGCAGACAGCTGCACTCATTTTTGAAGGAATTGTGTTTTTAGGTCTGCTCATCAGACAGCTTGTGATCGTGCAATACAGCGTAACCGGCGGAATCTGTATGGCAGGAGCCATATTTTTGTTCACCACAGGAAAAGAGATGGAGTCACCAAAACAGTATCTGAAACAGAATCTGGTGCCGATATTTTTGGTTGTCCTGTCCTTTATGATCAGAACAGAGATGTGCCTTATGCTGTTTCCGTTTTTGCTGCTTGCAGGCCTTGGCAAGTGGATGACGCAGGAAAAAATATTTACCATGACAAATGCCGGGCGTTATCTGTATGTAATCGGAACTGCTCTGGCAGGAATGATACTTGTGCTGTGTCTGGACAAGCTTGCCTATGCAGCATCAGCAGACAGTGATGCCTGGAAGACTTATCAAAGCTTTTTTGATGCAAGAACAGACATCTATGATTTCTACGGATTGCCGGAATATGAGAAAAATCAGGAATTTTATCAGGAAATCGGACTCTCCAAAGAATCCTATACTCTATTGGAAAATTATAATTTTTCCCTTGATGAGACAATTGACGCAGAGATGCTGGAGCGGCTTGCAGAGCTCCAAGAGTCGAAGGCAGGAAAAGAGGAGGGCTTGGAAAGTACAGCGGGCATTTTTAGCAAAAACAGTTTGAAGGAAGCACTATGGATGTATAAAAACAGACTGTTAAATATGGAAAGCGGCGTGTATGCCTATGTACTGCTGGCAGCCTATGTTTCTTATATCATTCTTGCCGGAGGCAATAAAAAAAGCGGATGCTATTGGAAAGTTGCCCTGCTTCTGGTTATTCGAAGCATATTATGGATATATTTATTTATGGTGGACAGATACCCGGACAGAATCACATGTCCGCTTCTGGTAACAGAGATTACGATGCTGTTAGCGTGGATTGTAGAGGAAAGCACAAGTGCAAAGCGCGGCATTCAGACATTTGGAATCTATGTTTTACTTGGCGTATGCTCTGTTATGGCATTTGCTTCCAATGCAGAGAGTGCTAAGGCGGAGTATGAGAACAGGGAGCGTGTGAACTCACGTTGGGAATCGTTAATTTCCTATTGTAAGGAACGGGAAGATATCTACTATGTCGTAGACGTGTACTCTTCGACTTCGTATGAAGGAATCGCATATTCGGAAAAAATATTTAAACATGTGGATAACAGCTACCGAAACTTTGACATCTGTGGAGGCTGGCTGGCAAAAAGTCCTCTGATGTATGAGAAGCTCGGAAGGCTGCAGATAAGCGATATAGAAAGCGCGCTTTTGTCCGGGGAACAGGCGTATTTTATTGCAACGCCGGATAAGGATCTGGCATGGCTTATAAATTATTATGCCTCAAAGGGCAGAGAAGTACAGCCGGAAAGAATGGACACGATATATGATGGCGTGGCAGAGTGCTTTGCCGTATACCGGTTACGATAAATCTACATAAGGATGAGATGCAGAAAGGTGTAAAGGAATGGAACAGGTAAGAAAGGATTTAAGAATTGAGGGCAGTCAGATTTATCTGCGCCCGATTACCGTAGAAGACACAGACCTGGTACTTAGTTGGAGAAATGACAAAAAGGTTGTGGAAAACTTCATATACCGTAAAGAAATAACCAGAGAGGAGCATCTAAGCTGGCTGGAGAATAAGGTGAATAAGGGCCTCGTCATTCAGTTTATCATCTGTGATAAGCAGACAGACAAGCCGCTTGGCTCCATTTACCTACAGAACTTCAATGAGAGCAGCCGTCAGGCGGAGGAAGGCATCTTTTTAGGAGAAGAGGAAGCCTATGGCAGAGGAATCGGCACGGAAGTTGCAAAGCTCGTGCTTGACTATGCCTTTAAGAACCTGAAGCTTCATAAGCTTACCGCAAGGGTACTAAGCTTCAATCAGGGAAGCCGCAAAATGCATGAAAAGGCAGGCTATAAACAGGAATCCTACCTGAAGGACGAGCTCTTTCTGGATGGAAAATACGAGGATATTATTTTCTATGGAGCAATCAATCCGGCTGAGACAAATCATGAGAGGAGTACCTCCGCAGAGAAAAAGGCTACCGGCGTAAAGCAGGATGATACGAAAAAGGTCAGCTTTATCATCCCCTGCTACCGTAGTGAGGAGACGATAGAAGGAGTGGTTTGCGAGATTCGTGACACCATGCTGACTCTGCCACAGTACACGTATGATATTTTTCTTGTCAATGACTGCTCACCGGACAATACCTTTTCGGTGATTCAGAAGCTTTGTCATCAGTATGATAATATTACAGGCATCAGCCTTGCCAAGAATTTCGGACAGCACTCTGCCCTTATGGCAGGACTTCGCAAGTCGGACGGAGATATTGTTGTCTGCCTCGATGATGACGGTCAGACACCTGCGGATGAGGTGGGTAAGCTCCTTGTCGGTATTGAAGAGGGCAGCGATGTGGTCTATGCCCAATATGAAACGAAAAAGCACAGTGCCTTCCGTAACTTCGGAACCTGGATGAATGACGTTATGACAAGAGTGATGCTTGGAAAGCCGAAGGACTTACATCTGACAAGCTACTTTGCCGCAAAGCGCTTTGTGGTGGAGAGCATGCTGGCGTATGAGAAGAGCTATCCGTATATTATCGGTCTGGTGCTTCGTGCTACCAAGAATATCTCCAATGTACCGGTCAATCACAGAAGCCGTGAGGTCGGAGCCTCCGGCTATACGATGAAAAAGCTTTTAAGTCTGTGGTTTAATGGATTTACCGCCTTTTCCATTCTGCCGCTTCGCATGGCAACCGTAGCAGGGAGTGTTTGTGCAGGTCTGGGATTTTTATATGGACTATATACGATTATTAAGAAACTGGTGAACCCCGAAGTACCCATGGGCTTTAGTGCCCTGATGACAGTGGTTGTTTTCATCGGCGGAATGCTGATGCTCATGCTTGGGCTTGTCGGTGAATATATCGGAAGAATTTATATCAGCATCAATAACTCGCCGCAGTACGTTATCCGCGAGGAGATAGGGCATACCGTGGAGGATGAGAAATAGACTTTAGTTGTATTCACAAAACGATTGTGCTATACTACGATAGGCAAAAGGAGCGAAAGGAGACGGGTATCGCATTGAATCCGAAGGAATTATTACAGCATGCGGCAGGTGATGTGAAGCATGTGAGAAGAAATACGATTATTCAAATAGTGATAGCTACGTTTGCGTTTATTTTGCTATGCCGTGTCTGGCCGATGGGCTTAGTACAGCGTTATACAGAGTCTCTTCAGCAGGCTTATTCGTCTGCTGAAGAGATGACGGGAGATACCTTTACTTATGCAGATAAGAAGCTGCAGACAGTGCGTTTTACACAGGAGCATATTTATCAGGTGATGCTGTATCTGTCTTGTAGTGAAGAATATAATGAGAATGAAGATTACGCCATGTTTCGCCTTTATGATGATTCCTTTTCCTGTATCTACGAAGAAACACAGGGATTCGGATTATTGGAACGACAGGGTGGCTTTTTAGCGACACCCGATATGGATGTGATGACAGGCAGGGATTATTATTATGAAGTGCTTGTTCCGGAAGAGGCAGAAGGAAGCTTGTATTTACCGGTTGCAGAGAAGACAATGCTTGTTCAATCGGAAAATACGATTTTATATGTAGATGGTATTTACAGGGATGATATTTCCCTGATTGCAGATTTTACGTATTCCAAGGAACTTACCGTATTGCATGTGATAGGTTATGATTTACTGATTCTGGCGCTGGCAGGATTGCTTTATCTGGGTATCCTGTGGAGCCTTTATCATTTTGAAGATTATCTAGATACAGCGGTAGCTTATGGAAGAAAAGTGGCAATCGTGCTTGTAGTGCTTGCGGCAATTGCCTTTTTTGTCTTTGCTGTAATTATGAATGGTTTTGGCGGAGAAGCAGCGGACCGCGTTGTATATGCGATAGCAGCGGTTACAGCAGTTGCATGGTTTATCTGTGCAATCCGTACATCGGGAAGTGAGAGAAAGGAATCGAAGCTTTCAGCAGAAAAACAGGCTTCACTGATTAGACGTAACTATATTCAGACAGTAAGCTTTGCGTTATTATTTTATGCACTTTGTCAGTATGTTAATGCAGACAGAGAGTATTTTCATTGGGTAAATACAAGGTGGATGCTAATCTTTTTTGGCATTGCCCTGTTGATGATACAGACCGGAAAAGAGCTTTGTAATTATATGAATGTCATCTGGCTTGGTATTTCACTAATCGGTTCTGTGATATATTGCTATGGTGTAGAGGGTGAGCAGGAGCTTTATCTTGCAAAGCTTGCAGCCGCAGTAACTGTTGTGTGGGGCTTGGTTGTTATTAGTACCCTCAGACAGGTAAAGAAAGATTTCTGGAAAACAATATATTGGCCATTCCTTGCTGTATGGCTTGTTTTTGTCATATTTATGTGGGTAAACCGCTTTGATAAGGTATGGGTATTTGTTGCTGTATTACCATTTTTATCATTGCTTTTTCTGAATCTGAGTGCAGCAGGGAAAAGCCGGTTGCTGAAGAACTTCACAAACGGAATTCTTCTTAGCTTCGGGCTTGTTATGCTGTTTTGTCTTGTACACAGACCATATCATTACTGGATGAGATATCGTTATAACGGTATCTTCCATACTGTGGCGTGTACCGGTATGTATCTGGTGGTAGTATCCGGTGCGGTGATTGGGAAGCTCTATGGAAAGTGGAGAGAGAGCGGTAAGCTTCTGCAGATTGCGAAGCTAGAGCTGTTTATACTGGCGGCATTGGTTGCAAATATCTTTCTGTCCATGTCAAGAACAGCCCTATTAACCTTGAGTGTAAATCTGTTGTTAGTAGCTATATTGGCAGCAGTTTCCTATAAAAAAAGAATCAGACAGGTATTTTTGGAGCTGTGTCTGATGGGGATTGCTATTGTAATCAGCTTTCCTTTGATGTATTCTGTGATAAGAGTGGTTCCGGCAGTGATTAATGATCCCATCCGTTACGAACTTGAACCACAGGACAGAAACTACATGATTTATGAGGGCGATAAGATTGACTCTGATAAATATATGACGATAGGACGTTATTTTACTGTATTTTTTGGCAGATTTCGGACAGAAGAGGAAGAGGCAAGAGATACGATTAATATAGAAAGCGATACAACACTTCTTGCATACATAGGAAAGAGTTCATTGCCGGTAAGTCTGCCTTCGGCACAGGAAGATAATTATGTTCTTGAGCAGCAGAGTGATGTGTCTAATGGGCGCTTTGATATATACCGGGTTTATTTGAAGAATCTGACCCTGAATGGGCATGAGACAATGGAACCGGAGGAAACCCATTATGGTCATGCACACAATTCTTATATACAGGTTGCTTATGATTTTGGTCTGATAGCAGGTATAGCATTTCTGATTTTATGCGCTGTTACGTTATGGCGGTCGGTTGTGTTGGCATATCGGTATGGGAAAAATTACGATATTTATTTTGTACCGTTTTCCCTGATTATTGTATTTGGCTTTACCAGCCTGACGGAATGGGCGTTCCATCCATGTATTCCAATAGGATTTGCATTTTTGTTTGTGCAGATACTGTTGTTACAGAAACCATGGAGTCGCAGGAACAGTAGCGGTGATATGAGAAAAATACCGGGGGAGACAATTGCGCAGCAGGCAGAATAATGAGGAGTATATTATGAAATTGCTGAATCGGATAAACAGACAGCTGTTACACAGAAGAATAGTCTTAATTATCATGGATATCATGACAGTATGTGTGTCAAGTATTGCACCGTTATGGTTGCGATTTGAGTTTAAATATAAGGATATACCGGATATTTACTTAAATTCAGCCTGGGATTTTATGCTGATTAATGTTGTGATAGCATTAATAATATTCTATTTTTTCAAGCTATACCATAGCCTGTGGGCATTTGCAGGACCTGCGGAGGCACAGAATATTGTGGCTGCGTGCTTTTTGTGTGCATTACTTAATTTTGGCGGCATGCAGATTTTGGATTATCCGATTCCAAGAAGCTATTACTTCTTATATGCCATGATACTAACCGTAATTACAGTTTGTGGAAGATTTTCATATCGTATTCTGCGAGGTATCAAGCATAAACGACAGAATAAGAAAAATGGAATTAAGGTCATGGTAATCGGTGCCGGAGAGGCTGCCAATACGGTAATCAAGGAAATCGTAAATAGCAGCTACAGTACGATGACAATCAAGTGCATTATCGATGATAATCCGATGAAATGGGGACGTTTCATTCAGGGAATCAAGATTGTCGGTGGTCGTGATAAAATTGTGGAATACGCGGCATTTTACGGCGTCGATGAGATTATGCTGGCGATTCCGTCAGCGAGCAGGGCAACAATGAAGGAACTGGTAGAAATTTGTCAGGAGACAAACTGTAAGCTTCGTACCCTTCCCGGAATCTATCAGCTGGTAAACGGCGAAGTTAATGTCAGCAAGCTTCGAGATGTAGATGTGGAGGATCTTCTTGGAAGAGATCCGATTAAGGTTGATATTGATTCTATCTTAAACTATGTAAAGGATAAAGTGATATTAGTAACCGGTGGCGGCGGCTCTATCGGAAGTGAGCTTTGCAGACAGATAGCAGGACATCAGCCAAAACAACTGATTATTGTAGATATTTATGAAAACAATGCCTATGAAATACAACAGGAGCTGAAGCATAAGTATCCTTATCTTGACCTTGTGGTGTTAATTGCTTCTGTCAGAAATACAAATCGTATGAATCGTATTATGTCAGAGTATCATCCGGATATTGTTTACCATGCGGCAGCGCATAAGCATGTTCCTCTGATGGAGGACAGTCCGAATGAAGCAATCAAGAATAATGTATTCGGTACCTGGAAGACTGCGCAGGCAGCAGTACAGAACGGTGTAAAGAAGTTTGTTATGATTTCCACCGATAAGGCGGTAAATCCAACAAACATCATGGGTGCTTCCAAGCGTATCTGTGAGATGATTATTCAGACCTATAACAGACATTATGATACGGAATTCGTAGCCGTACGTTTTGGTAACGTACTTGGCAGTAACGGAAGTGTGATTCCGTTATTCCGCAAGCAGATTATGGAGGGAGGACCTGTAACGGTTACCCATCCTGATATTATCCGATATTTCATGACAATTCCTGAAGCGGTTTCCCTTGTATTGCAGGCAGGTGTTTATGCCAAGGGAGGCGAGATTTTCGTACTTGATATGGGAGAGCCGGTTCGTATCCTGGACCTTGCAAAGAACTTAATTCGTTTATCCGGATATAAGGTAGACGAGGATATCAAGATTGAGTTCACAGGACTTCGTCCGGGGGAAAAGCTTTACGAGGAGCTTCTGATGAATGAAGAGGGACTTACGGACACGGAGAATAAGCTGATTCATATCGGTAAGCCGATAGAATTTGACGAGACAAAGTTCTTTGCACAGCTCAACGAGCTGCAGCGGGAAGTAGATGAGGAGTGTATTGATATCCGCCCAATGATACAGGAAATCGTACCAACCTATGTTCCAAGGAAAAAAACTGAGGAGCAGTAGAGATATCATTTATAACAAGAATGGAGGCGTTGTAATTATGGCAGAGCAGAAGAAAAGAATCTTTTTATCAACCGCTACCATACACGGAGAGGAACAGAAATTTATACAGGAGGCATTTGATACCAACTGGGTAACAACCCTTGGACCAAATGTAACGAAATTTGAAGAGGAAATGGCAGCTTATACAGGCTGCGGTCACGCAGCGGCATTAAGTGCAGGAACAGCGGCGATTCATCTGGCAATCAAGCTTCTGGGAATTGGGCAGGATGATGTGGTACTTGTTTCTTCTCTGACCTTTGCAGCGACCTGCAATCCAATTACTTATGAGAAGGCGAAGCCGGTATTTATCGATTCGGAGCCGGATACTTGGAATATGTCTCCCAAGGCTCTCAGAAAAGCCTTCGAAAAATATCCGAATGTCAAGGCAGTCATCCTTGCACATTTATATGGAACACCGGCGAAGCTTGATGAGATTATGGAAATCTGCGCTGAGCATAACGTTCCAATCATCGAGGATGCGGCAGAGTCTCTCGGTTCCACCTATAAGGGACGGATGACAGGAACCTTTGGAAGAATCGGTATCTATTCCTTTAACGGTAATAAGATTATCACAACCTCCGGTGGCGGTATGATGGTGTCCAAGGAAGAAGAGCTGACTAAGAAGGCAACCTTCCTTGCAACGCAGGCAAGAGATGCGGCAAGACATTACCAGCATACACAGATTGGTTATAACTATAGAATGAGCAATATTGTTGCTGGTGTCGGACGCGGACAGCTCTTACATATTGAGGAGCATAAGCAGTTAAAGAATGCAATCTACAAGCAGTATCAGGAAGGCTTTTCAGGTATCGAAGAGATATCCATGAATCCGATGAATCCGGACGGTGATGCCAATAACTGGTTATCCTGTATCCTGCTTAAGGAAGGCTGTAAGGTAACACCAAACGAGATTATGGATGTATTGGAAGCTGAGAATATTGAATCCAGACCAATCTGGAAGCCGATGAATCTTCAGCCCGTCTATGCAGACTGTGATTTTTTCAACCATAATGAGGAAGGAATCAGCGTTGGTGAGGATATCTTTAACAGAGGTGTCTGCATGCCAAGCGATATCAAGAATACACCGGAAGACATGGAGCGTATTATTACTACGGTACGTAAGTTATTCGAATAAAGAAATGCGCAGTTAACATGCAGACCAAAAGAAAACATTGATTTGAAAGGATGCAGCGATGTATCGCAAATATATAAAAAGATTATTGGATATTGTAATTTCGCTTGTGGCATTGATTGTGCTAAGCCCGGTTTTACTAATCGTTGCCATCTTAGTCCGCTGCAAGCTTGGTTCACCGGTTATCTTTCATCAGGAAAGACCGGGATATAATGAGAAAATATTTAAGCTTTGCAAGTTCCGCTCCATGACGGATGCACGTGATGAAGAAGGCAATCTTCTCCCTGATTCCGTACGACTTACGAAGTTCGGCAGAATCCTTCGTTCAACCAGTCTGGATGAGCTGCCGGAACTTTGGAATATATTAAAAGGTGATATGAGTATAATAGGACCGAGACCGCTGCTTATCAGCTATTTACCATATTATACGGAAGAAGAAAGACTGAGGCATACGGTAAGACCGGGGCTTACAGGACTTGCTCAGGTGAGTGGAAGAAATCATCTTGATTGGGATAAAAGATTTGCGACGGACGTAGAATATGTCAAGAATCTGACCTTTGCGATGGATGTAAAAGTTTTTTTTCTGACAATAAAAAAGGTATTTATTCGTGAAAATATCGAGGTGGATACGAATCAGATAGAAGGAAACTTTGCTGAAATCAGAAAGGCAAAATTGGAGGCTGCTAGGCAGAAAGAAAAGGAGCAGGCAGCGAATTAAGAAAGAAGGGGTAAAGACATGAATCTGTTGATTTTAAGCTGTGGCACAAGAGATAAAGTGGTTCAGTACTTTAAGAAGGCTTTTGCCGGTGAGGGAAGAGTAATTTGTACGGATTGCAGTCCATATGCCCCGGCATTATATGAAGCAGATGAACATTATATTGTTCCGAGAATTACGGAGCCCGGATATATGGATCAGGTTTTCGATATATGTCGCAAGGAAAATATCACAGGTGTATTATCTCTGATAGATCCGGAACTGTCTCTAATCGCAAAGCATGAAGAGGAATTTGGAAAGCTTGGCGTAACAGTAATCGAATCTTCCTATGAGCTTTGTGAGAGAACCCTGAATAAATGGGAAATGTACTGCTGGATGAAGGCACATGGATATCCATGTGCCAAGTCCTATATTACATTAGAAGCCTTTTATGAGGATTGGGAAAAGGGTGAAATCAGTTTTCCGGTATTTGTAAAGCCGATGAAGGGAAGTGCAAGCCTGCAGATTTCCAAGGCTGAGGACAGAGAAACGGTAGAATTGTTATTTTCCCATGGGGATCAGATGATGATTCAGGAATTTATGACCGGTCAGGAAATCGGAGCAGATGTTTATATAGATTTGATAAGCAATGAAGTGGTATCCATCTTTACCAAGAAAAAGCTTGTTATGCGTGCGGGAGAGACCGATAAAGCGATTTCCTTCCGTGATGAAAAGCTCTTTATGCAGATTGAGAAGTTTGTAAAGGAAAATGGATTCCGAGGACAGATAGACATTGATATCTTTGAACAGAGCGGTGTGTACTATTTCTCAGAGGTGAATCCAAGATTCGGTGGCGGATATCCGCATGCTTATGAATGTGGTGCAGACCATATGACTATGATTAAAAATAACCTTGCAGGCAAAGCAAATATGCGTCAAATCGGCAGCTATGCCACGGATAAGGTTATGATGAAATACAATGAAATCATGATGGTTGATTGTGTAGATGCTTAACCGGAAGATTTCGATTGGTGCTTGGAAGGATAAGGAACATGAAAAAGGTATTAATCCTTGCGAACTCTGCAAGCGGATTATATGATTTTAGAAATGAACTCTTACTGAGCCTGTTACAGGACTATGAGGTACATGTAAGCCTCCCGGATGGGGACAAGGTGCCACAATTGGCCGAGGAAGGATGTAAGGTTCATCATACGCCGATTGACAGACGTGGTATGAATCCGGTCAGAGATTTCGGACTGTTGTGCTCCTATTGGAAGTTGATTGGCAAGGTACAGCCGGATGTGGTTCTGACTTATACCATAAAACCTAATATCTATGGCAATCTGTGCTGTAGAATGAAAAAAATACCCTACATCGCCAATATCACAGGACTGGGTTCTGTTTTTGAAAATGGCGAAATGGTGCAGAAATTGGTGGTTTTCCTCTATAAAACGGCTTTGAAAAAGGCATCCTGTATCTTTTTTCAAAATACAAAGAATAGAGAAATCTTTGAGCGTTGTGGCATTAGTGGAAAAAAGGCGAGACTGGTATCAGGTTCCGGAGTAAATCTTGACAGACATATATTTGAGGAATATTCTTCTAAAGAGGACAAAATAGTGTTCCTATACGTAGGAAGAGTTATGAAGGAGAAGGGCATCGAGGAGCTGCTTTATACTGCTAAAAAGATTCATGACGAGTATCCGAATGTGGCATTCCGTTTGGTTGGTAATTATGAGGATGACTACAAGGATATTATAGAACAGTATGAAAAGGATGGAATCCTTGAGTTAATCGGATATCAAAAAGAAATCCATCCCTACTATAAAGAGGCATCGGCAGTATTGATGCCAAGTTATCATGAAGGCATGTCAAATGTCATTCTCGAGGCAAGTGCAACGGGAAGACCGGTGCTGGCATCCAATATCCCCGGTTGTCAGGAAGGCTTTGATGATGGCATTACAGGTATCGGATTTTCGGCAAGAGATAAAGAAGCACTGCTTGCGGCTGTCAGACGCTTTCTGGCACTTTCTTATGAGGAAAGAGTGCAGATGGGAAGCGCTGCCAGAGCAAAGGTGGAACGCGAATTTGACCGTAAGCAGGTAGTAAATGCTTACCTGGAAGAAATAGGCGCAGTAAGCAAATCATAGAGATAAATGATTTCAAAATAAATAATAAGAAAGGTGAATAGTGTAACCGCTATGCACAGATAGGAGACAAAGATGAGCTTATATGAAGATATTGTAAGTGGAAAAGAGAAAGTATCATTAGTAGGACTTGGCTACGTTGGCATGCCGATTGCTGTTGCATTTGCAAGAAAGATTAAGGTAGTAGGTTTTGACTTAAACGCAGCAAAGATTGACTTATACAAATCAGGCGTTGATCCGACCAATGAGGTTGGTGATGAGGTAATTAAGAATACGACCGTAGAGTTTACCGCAGATCCTACTAAGCTGAAGGAAGCTAAGTTCCATATCGTAGCAGTACCGACACCGGTAAATGATGACCATACACCGGACTTAACCCCGGTTGAGGGAGCCAGCAGAATCTTAGGACAGAATCTCACAAAGGGTTCTATTGTCGTATTTGAATCTACCGTATATCCGGGCGTAACAGAGGATATCTGTGTTCCTATTTTAGAGAAGGAATCCGGACTTAAGTGCGGCGTAGACTTTAAGATTGGCTATTCACCAGAGCGTATCAATCCGGGTGACAAGGTACACAGACTTGAGACCATTACCAAGATTGTATCCGGTATGGATGAGGAAACACTTGATGAGGTAGCTAAGGTGTACGAGCTGGTAGTAGAGGCAGGTGTATACCGTGCTGAGAGCATCAAGGTTGCAGAGGCGGCCAAGGTAATCGAGAACAGCCAGCGTGATATCAATATCGCATTTATGAACGAGTTATCTATCATCTTCAATAAGATGGGTATTGATACCAAGTCTGTACTTGCGGCAGCAGGAACCAAGTGGAACTTCTTAAACTTCCAGCCGGGACTTGTTGGAGGACACTGTATCGGAGTAGACCCGTATTACTTAACCTACAAGGCTGAACAGTTAGGATATCATTCACAGATTATCCTGTCAGGACGTCGTATCAACGATGATATGGGTAAATATGTAGCGGAGAATTTAGTAAAGAACTTAATCAAGGCAGATATTCCGGTTAGAGGAGCTAAGGTTGCTATCCTTGGATTTACCTTTAAGGAGAACTGTCCTGATACCAGAAATACCAAGATTATTGATATTTATAAGGAGCTTCAGGAATACGGCATTACTGCTGTCGTAACGGATGATAACGCTGATGCTGCTGAGGCTAAGAGATTATATGGTATCGAATTTGTTCCGATGGCAGAGATTAAGGATTGTGATGCAGTTATTCTTGCAGTAGCGCATGAATCTTATAAGAGCCTTGAAAAGAAGGATATCGATGCTCTGTACGCTGCTAAGAATAAAATTAAAGTATTAACAGACTTAAAGGGCATTCAGGATAAGAAAGCATATCAGAATGCAGGTTATATTTATTGGAGATTATAGATTGAGGAAAAAAGACGGTTTTGATTATTTTGTAATAATAGTATTGACGATTTTTTTTGGATTTCTTTTGTTGACAGGAGAACCACAATACTTAGGAGATACCTTTCAACATGAGAATCAATTTGTAACAAGAGAGCCTGTATATGCTCTGCTTATACAGACGTTACGAGCTCTGTCCCCGGAGTATCACTATCATCTTGTTATTATTGTACAAAATTTATTGGCAATATTTGCAAATTGTATCTTTTTACTTACATTAAGAAAAGAGCTTTCGTTAAAAGGGGCGTTTATATTGCCGTTATTGGCGATACTGATATCGCCACATATTATAACACCGCTTGCTTCAGCGTCAGGGATGGTAATTACGAACTCACTTCTGTCAGAAGGAATTGCGTATTCCTTGTATCTGTTTTTTGCGATATATATTTTTAAAACTGCATGGAAACAGGATTGTTTGGGCAAGGATAGTGTCACTGCTTTATGCTGGGCGATCATTATGTCTCTGGTGCGTGGACAGTTCATGGTATTGATTCTGGCTTGGTTTATTGTGGTAGCTTTGATTGCTGTTTGGCAGAAAAAGTGGAGCAGAATAGCAATACTTGCTGTACTGCTATTCCTTTCTTTTATTGGAAGAGGACTGTTAGTGAAAACCTACAATTATTGCGAACAGGGTTTATTTGTAGGCACCGCATCGGGAAAAACGACAATGGTTACTAATGTTTTGTATGTAGCCGACAGAGAAGATGGAGAAGCGATTGCAGATGAAAAATTAAGAAATATGTATTATCAGGTGTATGATGCTGCGTACGAAACAGGACTCAATTACAAGGCATCGGGAGAAGGTTTATATGCCAGAGCCTTGCATCATGCAGGCAGTCATGATACCTTGAAATTTGATTATTTCATAGTGGCAGCTAAAGAATACGTAACCGAAACAACAGGAACTACAGTTGAAGATTATCAAACAATGATGGTGGAAGTAGATAGGGTGGCCTCAGCTATCATGAGTGAGCTGTTACCTGAGGTGCTTGGTAGGTATATTTATAATTATATGGCAATGATGATGATGGGATTTGTGCAGAGTATAGCAGTCATGCATCCAATCTTAAACTGGTATGCACTTGTCATGTATATCTGTTTTATAGTGTTAATCATTTTTGCCTGGAAGATGAAAAAAGATTCCAAGATTGCATCAAGTGCAGCAATTGTGTTATTGATGATTACGGGAACTGTTACCGGTACGGCATTGATGATACATTGTCTGTCCCGATATGTTTTATATAACCTTCCATTGTTTTATATTGCAGGTCTATTGCTCTTATTTGAGATAACGGATACGGTGAGTAAAAGAAAGCGTTGAGAAAGGACTGGAATAAAATGGGATTCAGAGAGTTAAAATTTCCGGAAAACAGTGTTTTCCTTGTAACAGGTGGAGCAGGATTTATCGGCTCCAACCTTTGTGAAGCACTAACAGATATGGGATATCAGGTAAGGTGCCTTGATGACCTGTCAACAGGCCATGAAAAAAATGTAAAGATGTTCATGGACAGACCAAACTATACCTTTATTAAGGGAGATATCAAGGATCTTGATACCTGTATGAAGGCTTGTGAGGGCGTTGATTTCGTTATGAATCAGGCTGCCTGGGGCTCTGTTCCGAGAAGTATTGAGATGCCGCTATTCTATGAGCAGAATAATATTATGGGTACATTAAATATGATGGAGGCGGCAAGACAAAACGGTGTAAAGAAGTTTGTCTATGCATCAAGCTCTTCCGTATACGGAGACCATCCGGTACTTCCGAAAAAGGAAGGACAGGAAGGTAATCTTTTGTCCCCATACGCATTAACCAAGCGTGTGGATGAGGAGTACGGTAAGCTTTACAAGAAGCTGTACGGTCTTGATACTTACGGACTTCGTTACTTCAACGTATTCGGACGTCGTCAGGACCCCAACGGTGCTTACGCTGCGGTTATTCCGAAGTTCATTAAGCAGCTCCTGGAGGGTGAGGTTCCGACCATTAACGGTGACGGAAAGCAGTCAAGAGACTTTACCTACGTTGATAATGTAATCGAAGCAAATATGAGAGCATGTCTGGCTCCAAGTGAGGCGGCAGGACAGGCCTTCAATATCGCTTACGGCGGAAGAGAGTATCTCATTGATATTTACTATAATCTTTGCAAGGCTCTCGGTAAGGATGTAGAGCCGCACTTCGGACCGGACAGAGCCGGCGATATCAAGCATTCCAATGCGGATATTTCTAAGGCAAGAGAGTTACTCGGATACGATCCGGACTATGACTTTGAGAAGGGTATTGCACTTGCTATTGAATGGTACAAGGCAAACCTGTAATTGGAGAATTAGATGAATATTTCAATAAGAATGGATGATATTACACCTGATATGGATTGGGCGAAGTTCCTTAGATTTAAGGAGCTTTGTGATCTGTATCAGGTCAAGCCGCTTATAGGGGTAGTTCCCGAAAATCAGGATGCCATGCTGAGTATAGACGAGGCTAGGGATGATTTTTGGGAATATTTATTACAGCTGCAAAAAGAGGGCTGGGTGATTGCACAGCATGGCTGTACACATATCTACAGCACAAAGAAAAAGGGGTGCTTTCCCTTAAATGCCATATCAGAATATGCAGGAAAGCCCTATGAAGAGCAGCTGGCATCCCTCAAAAAGGGCAAGGAAATACTGGAAAGCCATGGTATCTATACGGATATCTTTATGGCACCTGCTCATTCCTATGATAAGAATACACTTAAGGCATTAGTGGAAGCAGGCTTTACCAAGCTGACGGATGGCTTTGGTGACAGACCGTATGAGTGGCAGGGATTAACCTTTTATCCGATTTCCTTCAAGCAGAGCAATAGCCTAAAGCAGGAAAGCGGATATACAACCTTTGTCGTTCATGCCAATACCATGAATGATAAGGATTTTGAACGTTATGAGAAGCTGTTTGCCAAGTATAAGGATAAGCTGATTTCTTATCAGGAGTATTTACAGACTGAGTCCCAAATGCGTGGTATTTTTGGTAGGGGTAAAGAATACCTGATGGCAATCAGCAAGTATGTGTTAGTAAGAGTAAGCAGTCTGAGGAAATAGATTACAAAATGCCAAAAGGAAAATTTTGCAGGAATACGAACCTACAGTGATAATAGAAATGGAGACAATTAATGAGTATAAGGGAAGCACAGAAGCAAATCAGAGTTCTGCATGTGCTGGGAACCACCAATCTCGGCGGCGCAGAGAGTAGAATTATGGAGCTGTATCGCTGCATTGACCGCAGTAAAGTACAGTTTGATTTTCTGGTGCATACCAGTGAGGACGGACACTACAGCAAGGAAATCCGTGAGCTGGGTGGTCGTATATACAGTCTCCCACGTTTCAAGGTGATTAATCTTGCAGAGTATAAAAAGGCAATCAGAGCGTTTTTCAGAGCGCATCGGGAATTTGTAGCCGTGCAGGGGCATATGACCAGTACGGCATCCATTTATCTGCCGATAGCGAAGAAGGAGAATCCTTCCATCGTAACGATTGCTCATGCAAGAAGCGCAGGTGTGGACAAGGGATTAAAAGGCTATGTAACCAAGGTGTTACGCAGTTCCTTAAAAGATAAAACAGATTATTGCTTTACCTGCTCCAAGGAGGCAGGGATTGCGGTATTCGGAGAAAAATGGGTGAAACAGGGTAAGGTATGGACCATCCCGAATGCCATTGACGCAAACCGCTTTCAGTTTGACAGGGGCGTTCGTGATGAAGTAAGAACCGAGCTTGGTATACAAGATAAGTTTGTTATCGGGCATGTGGGACGATTTGGATTTATGAAGAATCATAGTTATCTGGTTGATATCTTTGCAGAGCTTTGCAGGCAGAGAGAAGATATGGCTCTTGTACTGATTGGCAAGGGCGAGGAGGAAGAGAACGTACACACCAAGCTAAGGAGGCTCGGAGCAGAATATTTTGGTGATGAGAACGCATTGGAGAGTAAGGTACTGTTCCTTGGAAATAAATTCGATGTCGAGCGTTATTATCAGGCATTTGATTATTTTGTATTTCCATCGACCTTTGAGGGACTGCCGGGAAGCGTAGCAGAGGCACAGGCAGCAGGGCTGCACTGCCTGATATCGGATAAGATTACAGGAGAAGTTGCGTTGACAGAGCTGGTATCCTATCGAAGCATTGAGGAAGAACCTAAGCTCTGGGCAGAGGAAATCCTGAAGAATGCCGATGAGGCATTGATTCGTGCGGATATGAGAGAAGCCATTGCAAAAAAGGGATTTGATGTAAATACACAGGCGGTATTGATGGAGGAGTTCTATCGGACAGGGGAGAATCCGCCGGGAAGTAGGTAACGATGACGGAAGTAGGGAATAAAAAAAGAATTATGCTGATTGTACCAATGCTTCATCAGGGAGGCTTTGAGAGAATCTGTGTACTGACTGCAAGATTATTAAGTCAGATATATAAAGTGCATGTTGTGATTTTTAGCTCAGAAGATATGTTTTATGATGTATCGGGCTTGCATGTCATAGATTTGAAGCTTGGTGTAGTTCCCGGAAAGCTTGCAAAGGTTTTAAATATTTTCAAAAGAGTAAGGCGTGTAAGAAAGCTGAAAAAAGAGCTTGGTATTCAAATCAGCTATAGCTTTGGAACCACAGCAAACCTTGTTAATGTACTTTCTAAGGGTAAGGATATTACATGGGCGGGTATTCGTGGCTATGGTGCATTAGAAGAACGCCCGGAGATGGATGTCATCTGCAGACTGGCTGACAGAGTGGTAAGCTGTACGAAGGTCATGGAAGAGGATATCGCCAAAAGCTACAGTGTAAAGTCTTCCGCAACATTGTACAATCCCTGTAATCTGGAGGAAATTAAGCGATTGTCAGAAGAAAGCATCACACCGGAGTTTGAGGAATTTCTGCGCAAACCGGGTAAAACAGTCGTGTCCATGGGGCGAGAGGACGATATCAAGGGCTTCTGGCATCTGATTAAGAGCGTTTATCTGGTCAGAAAAAAAGTACCGGATGTAAAGCTTATGATTATAGGCGACGGAGTGTTTACAGAGTATCGGGAGTTAGTGGGAAACCTTGGCATGGAAGACGCGGTACTTTTTACCGGCGTACAGAAGAATCCATTTGCCTTGCTTGCAAGAGCTGATATATATGCGCTAACCTCAGACAGTGAAGGCTTTCCTAATGCCTTAATAGAGGCAATGGCATTAGGCCTTCCCTGCATTAGTGTGAATTGTAAGACAGGCCCTGCAGAGATTCTGCAGAATAATTATACAGAGTGCGAGGTCAATGACCGCGTATATGCTGCGGACTATGGTGTGCTTGCGCCGATTCTTACAGGCAAAAAGGATTTGACACAGGATAGCTTTACAAGTGAGGAACAGATATTTGCGGATGAATTGGCAAGGCTGTTGGCAGATGAGGCGGTTTGTGCGTCTTATCGGGAAAAGGCGATACAAAGAGCGTATGCCTTTGGCATGGAAGCCTATGTACAAGATATCGGAAGGCTGATAGAAGAATCTGACAAATAATATATTTGAATGGATAGAGGGCTGGAATGGTTAATTACAATGTGAATTTAGAGGGAAAAACAGTATTAGTGACAGGTGCAGCCGGTTTTATAGGCGCAAACCTGGCAAAGCGGTTACTGGCAGCAGGAAAAAAAATCAAAGTAATCGGCTTGGACAGTATAACGGACTATTATGATGTAGCCCTGAAGGAAGCAAGACTTAATGAACTCAACAAATATCCGGACTTTACCTTTATCAAGGGCAGTATTGCGGATAGAGACCCCGTGGAAAAAATATTTGAAGAACACAAGCCACAGGTGGTAGTGAACCTGGCAGCACAGGCAGGTGTAAGGTATTCCATAACCAATCCGGATGCTTATATAGAGTCTAATCTGATTGGCTTCTACAATATTTTGGAGTGCTGTCGCCATAATCCGGTTGAGCATCTGGTATATGCAAGCTCTTCGAGTGTATACGGTATGAATCAAAAGATTCCCTTTTCCACAGAGGATAAGGTAGATACACCGGTCTCGCTGTATGCGGCAACGAAAAAGTCCAATGAATTGATGGCGCATGCCTATTCCAAGCTGTATGATATTCCGTCCACGGGACTGCGATTTTTTACGGTATACGGACCGGCGGGACGTCCTGATATGGCTTATTTTGGCTTTACCAATAAGCTGAGGGAAGGAAAGCAAATACAAATATTTAATTATGGAAATTGCAAACGTGACTTTACGTATATCGATGATATCGTAACAGGTGTTGTGAATGTCATGCAAAAGGCGCCGGAAGCGAATGAAAATGGCGTAAGGTACAAGGTTTATAATATTGGAAACAATCAACCGGAAAACCTGTTGGATTTCGTGGATATCCTTCAGCAGGAGCTTATTCGTGCAGGAGTATTGGATAAAGATTATGATTTTGAAGCTCATAAGGAATTAGTGCCGATGCAGCCGGGAGATGTGGAGATGACCTATGCGGATGTAGATAATCTGGTTGCGGACTTTGACTTTAAGCCAAAGACAAGCTTAAGGGAAGGCTTAAGAGCATTTGCGGAATGGTATAAGGATTACTATATGAAATAGGAATCCATAACATATGGAGAAGAGGATGAAAAAAATTGTATTTCATTTAAATTGTCTGGAGCGTGGTGGCGCAGAGCGAGTGGTTACCAATCTCTCGGGACAGTTTGCAGAGCATGGTTATGAAGTATATATCGCCACGGAGTGGCAGGGAGAAGACGAGTATGAGATTGACTCCCGTGTAACAAGAGTTCATGTGGGACCAAGCAAAGAACAGGAAAAAAAGGGCAGGGCAGCCGTATTTTTGGCAAGAATCGCGAATCTCAGAAGCTTTTTAAAAAAAGTACAGCCGGATATCGTCATCGCCTTTGCAAGAAAAGCAAACTACAGAGCGCTGACGGCTACGATAGGAACAAAGATTCCTGTTATTATATCGGTTCGTATTGCGCCGGTAGGGTGCTATGATCATCTGACGGATAAGATTCAGATACCGCTCTTATTCCCAAGAGCAGCCGGTTGTGTGTTCCAAACACAGGAACAGAAGGATTTTTTTCCGAAATATCTTCAGGATAAATCCCGTATCATACTGAATGCTATTAATCCGAAGTTTATCGGCAACCCGATTCCGGAGCAAAGGGAAAAGGTAGTTATGCATTCCGGCAGAATCGTAGATTTTAAGAATCAATGTATGCTAATCAGGGCATTTGAGGAGGTGCACAGAAAGCATCCGGATTATGTTCTGAAGATTTTTGGACAGAATACCTTTGATGGTACCTGGGAACAGCTCGAAGCGCAGATTGAAAAGAATCAGGCTTGGGACTATGTGAAATTAATGGGCGGCAGTAACCAGCTGGAAAAAGATATGATAAATGGAGCAGTAGCGGCGTTTTCCTCCGATATGGAGGGTATGCCCAATGCCATGCTGGAGGCAATGGCGCTTGGTTTACCGGTAGTCGCAACGGATTGTCCTCCCGGTGGACCAAGAATGGTCATTACTCCGGAAGAAAATGGACTTCTGGTGCCTGTAGGCGATGAAAAGGCACTGGCAGCGGCTATCAACAGATTAATAGAAGATCCGGAATTTGCCGAAAGGCTTGGAAGGAATGCTGCCGAAATAGGGAAAAAGGCAGGAGCTGAGATGATATTCCGGGAGTGGGAAGATTATATTAACGAAATATGTGGAAAAAAATGAGCAATCCAACCAATCATGACATATAGAAGGTGAGGGGAAAGCAATGTGCGGAATATGTGGATTTATCGCTAAAAAGTGTATAAATACAGAACAGCTGAAAGCTATGAATGATACGATGTACCACAGAGGTCCCAATGACAGCGGAGAGGAAATCTTTCAGGCAGGAAATGGATATTACGTAGGCTTGGCTCAAAGAAGATTGTCAATTCTTGACTTATCCATGCTTGGACATCAGCCGATGCACTCCAACAATGAACGACTTATAATCAGCTATAACGGTGAAATCTATAATTTTCTAGAATTAAGAGAAGAGTTAAAGGATTATCCGTTTCAGTCGCAATGCGATACAGAAGTGATTCTTGCTGCCTATATGAAGTGGGGAATCTCATGTGTTGATCGTTTTCAGGGAATGTTTGCTATTTCCCTGTTTGACAGAGAGACCAATGAATTATATCTTGTCAGGGACAGAATTGGTAAGAAGCCATTATATTATTGGCAGGATGGAGAAAATCTTGTATTTGCATCGGAACTGAAGCCGATTATGGAGTATCCGGGATTTCCTAAGGAGATTCGTAGAGATGTAATCAAGAGATATCTGTTCCATGAGTGCATCAATGAACCGGAGTCTGTTTTTAAGGATGTATATAAGCTTGAACCGGGACAGATACTTCGCTTTAAAGTGTGTGCGGAGTCCGCAGCACCTGTAATTGATAAGTGGAAATATTGGGATATTGCTGAAGTTTATCGTCGCAAGAAGGCAGAGGCTGTAGGAACGTATGAAGAAGCCAAGGAAGAGTTGAAAAATCTTCTGCGTGATGCTGTTAAGAAGAGAATGATTGCGGATGTACCGCTGGGAACCTTTTTGAGCGGCGGATATGATTCCTCTTTGGTAACTGCGCTGGCACAGGAAGCAAGTAGTGAGCCTGTAAAGACATATTCGATTGGATTTCATGATAAAAAGCATAATGAGGCAGAGTATGCCAAGGCAGTAGCAAAGCATCTTGGTACACAGCACACGGAAATGTATATAGATGAGAAGACTATGTTTCAGATGGTAGAAAGTATACCGAAGTATTATGATGAGCCGTTTGCGGACAGCTCTCAGATTCCGTCTATGTTGGTGTCTGAGCTTGCAGCGAAGGATGTTACGGTTGTTTTAACCGGAGACGGTGGAGACGAATTCTTCTGCGGTTATAATGTGTATGATTATGTAGCGCAGGCACAGAAGCTGGACGGGCTTGGGGAGCTGGTCTACGGTGTGTGTCAGTTGCCGCCGTTTAGGCAGATGCAGATGCTTGACAGACTTCCGTTTAAGGTACAGGTAATTGCCGAAAATCGTAACCGGGCAACCAAGACACAGCTCGGTGGAATGCCATTTAAACGAGTGATTGATAGAATGATTTTAGAGGAAGGTATCCCATACAAATTCCTAATCGAAGAAAAGTACGGAGAAAAAGACTGGCAGGCAAGAAGAATGCTGTTGGATGAGGAAACTTATTTGCCGGGAGATATTCTGTGCAAGGTAGACAGGGCTTCCATGAAGTATTCTATAGAATCCAGATGCCCGATTCTTGACCAGAGAGTGATGGAGTATTCTTATCGGTTGCCGCACTCCTATAAATATGCCAATGGCGTAAAAAAGCGTATCTTAAAGGATATCGCTTATGATTATATACCAAAGGAACTGCTTGAACGTCCTAAGGTTGGCTTTTCAGTTCCGCTTGATTCATGGTTACGAGGCCCGTTGAAGGAGCAGCTGACCGATATGTGTAATATGGAATTCTTGAAGCGTCAGGGAATTTTTGAGGCGGAGTATGTGAATCAGTTCCTGCAGGAATATTTGCAGACGGGAGACAAGGGCTCCGGAACCGGCAGCAATTATTCTAGAATGATGTGGGCATTTTTCGTATTCCAGCAGTGGTATCAGACTTATATGTAATGTGAAAATGTATTTCACATACGAATTTGCGCAACGGCACACATTCGAGAGGTGAGGAGATTAGTAATGAAAAGAATAGCACTATTTATCAGTTCTCTGCAAAAAGGCGGATCCGAGCGTGTTATGGCGAATCTGGCAGAGTACTTTCATAAAAAAGGCTACGAAGTGATATTGGTAACGCAGTACAAGCAGGAGGATGAGTATGATATTTCGCCGGAGATCAGAAGGGTTTATTCAGAACCTGAAGAACATGAGCTTCAGGGAGGAAGAATTCACAATTTTCTCGTGCGTTTTTTCACATTACGGAAGATTTGGAAGGCGTATAAGCCTGATATCATCCTGTCCTTTTTGGGGAAAAACAACCTGATGGCAATTGCTACCTCCATGTTTTTATCATCTAAGGTAGCGGTATCTGTCCGCGGAGAACCTACCATGGAATACGAAGGGAAGCTGTTACAATTTCTGGCAAAGACGATGTTTGGTATGGCGGACGGCGTGGTTCTGCAGACGCAGCAGGCCAAGCTCTTTTTCCCCAAAGGAGTGCAGAAAAAGGCAAAGATTCTTCCTAATCCCCTGAATCCAGCCTTTCTGGATAAGTGCTACACAGGAGAAAGAGAGGATAAGATAGTAGCAGTCGGCAGACTGGATGAAAATAAAAATCATGCCATGCTGATACATGCCTTTTCCAGGATTGCGGCAGAGTATCCTAAGGTAGGGCTGGTCATTTACGGAGAAGGAAGCAGCAGGCAACAGCTGGAGCAGTTGGTTGCCGAGAAGGGGCTTGAGGACAGAATAGAGCTTCCGGGTACGATTACCAATGTGGCAGGGCATATTGCAAATGCAAGAATCTTCACGCTTACCTCTAATACAGAAGGCATGCCGAATTCTATTATGGAGGCGATGGCATTGGGGCTGCCGGTAGTTTCTACGGATTGTCCCTGTGGTGGTCCTGCAACCCTGATTGACCATGAAGAGAACGGTATGTTGGTTCCGGTAGGCGATGCATACGCATTGGCAGATGCATTTAGAAAAATTTTATCAGATTCTGAATATGCAGATAAATTGAGCAAAAATGCACATGAAATCACAAAAAAACTACATCCGAATATTGTAAACAGAGAATGGGAAGAATATTTGTCCCATATTGCTAAATAAAAGGCGAAAAAAAGGACTGTTTTCACAGTCTTTTTTTATTTGAAAAATGGGCAAACTTGTAATTGAAAGCGAATTATGTTAAACTTCTACAGTAAATTAGAATAGCGATTCGTGTGTCCATATGACAGTAAGAGGAGATTATCATGAGTGTTCATCCGTTGAAACGGTTTATATATCATCATACTATTACGGCTAAGTTATATAATGTGATTCGTAATTACCGGAGAGATAAAAGAAACAGTCTGAGTGATGAAGAATTTGCACAGTGGATGTATGCGAATCATACAGGTGGGAAGACACTGGATTTGCGAAATCCCAAGACCTTTGATGAGAAGGTATGGTATCTGAAGCTGCATGAGAAGGATGAGCTGCAGACAAGATGCACGGATAAGGTTCTGGTAAGGGAGTATGTTCAGGAATGCGGATTGGGGCATATCCTGAATGAAGTGTACGGAGTCTATGATTCCTTTCGTGAAGTACCCTTTGACAGGCTTCCGGAGCGTTTCTTTATGAAGTGTACTCATACCTCCGGTGCGAATGTAATTTATGACAGAAATAAACCATTTGACTATGTATATTATAAGAATGAATTTGAATATTGGATGAAGCGTAATTATTTCTGGGGCAGCAGAGAGTACAATTATAGGAATCTTGTGCCCAAGATTATCTGTGAGCAGATTTTGGAAGATAAGAACGGAAAGCTGCCGGTGGACTATAAGTTTATGTGTTTTGGCGGTGAGGTAAAAATGCTCTTTTTAAATATCGGTCTTGCCACCGAGAAAGGTGAACACGCCGATGATGCATATTGCAATATATATGACAGAGAATTTAACCTGCTTCCGATAAAGGATGAAAGAGAAAATTATCCGGGAAATGATATCGTAAAGCCGGATAATTGGGAGCAGATGCTTGCGTATGCAGAGATTTTGTCGAAGCCTTTCAGACACTGCAGAGTGGATTTTTACAATGTAGACGGAAAAATCTATTTTGGGGAGATAACCTTTCATCACGGCGGCGGCTGTAACGGTATTGAACCGGAGGAATGGGCATACCAAATGGGAGAATGGATATCCATAGATGGCTTGGAAGACTAGAAGATTGTAGGATAATAGGAGTGAAGCAATTATGTGCGGAATTGCAGGATTTTGCAATCGTCCTGAACGATGGAAAGAAAATATAGAAAAAATGAATAACAGAATGTTTCACCGTGGTCCGGATGCGGGAGGTATCTGGGCGAACGAGGATGCGACAGTTGTATTTGGTCACAGAAGACTTTCTATTGTGGACCTGTCGGCAAATGGTGCACAGCCCATGCATTCCGCCTCAGACAGATATGTCTGCGTATTCAACGGAGAAATATATAATTATAAATTCATCAGGGACAAACTGTTAACCGAGAAGAAGGTGACAGCTTTTAAGGGTACTTCGGATACAGAGGTATTACTGGAGGCCTTTGAAGCCTATGGTGTCAGAGAGACGATTGCGATGTGCAAGGGAATGTTTGCCATTGCATTATTAGATAAGAAAACAGGTAAGCTGACTTTACTTCGAGACAGAATCGGAGAAAAGCCGCTTTACTATGGATTTGTAAACGGAAGCTTCGTGTTTGCCTCTGATTTGGGAAGTATTGCAGCGCTTGAAGATTTTCATAATGAAATAGACACCAAGGTATTGCAGATTTATTTTGTACATGGCTACATTCCGGCGCCGTATTCCATTTATCAGGATATTTATAAGCTGGATGCCGGTTGTATGTTAGAGATAGAAGCACCGTATAAAGAGCCTAAGATTAGTCCTTATTGGTCTGTCAGGGAGGTTGCCAAGTACGGTGAAGAGCATCCTTTCAAGGGAAGCAGAGAAGAGGCAGCTGACGAGCTGGAGAGATTGTTAAAGGCTTCCATCAAGGAACAGATGGTAGCGGATGTTCCGGTTGGTGCATTCTTGTCGGCAGGAATCGATAGCAGCACCATAGTAGCCCTGATGCAGGCGCAGTCCGCTCAGAAGGTGCGTAGCTTTACCATAGGAATGGATGATCCTAAGTACAATGAAGCGGTTTATGCGAAAGAAATCGCAAAGCACTTGGGAACCGAGCATACAGAGCTCTATATTACGGAAGAGGACGCCAAGGCAGTGATTCCTAAGCTTGCGACCATGTTTGCAGAGCCTTTTGCAGATTCCTCACAGATTCCCACCTATTTGGTAAGTAAGATGACAAGAGAGCATGTAACGGTATCCCTGAGTGGAGACGGTGGTGATGAGCTGTTTTCGGGATATGTTTGCTATGACTCCATTGATAGAATATGGGGAAAAATGAAAGGGTATCCCTACGGTATTCGAAAGCTTTGCAGTGAGCTGATTCTTGGCTTACCATTTGGTAAAAATAATCAGATACTTCAGACAAAAGCTTATCTGCTTGGCGCTAAAAGTGCGGAGCACTTGTACGAGCTTTCTAATGCGCAGGAGCCATTAAGTAAGCAGGTTCCGATAGAAAGAGAAGTGCATCCCTATAAGCAGAATATATATCCGTATGGACATCTGAAAGATACGCGTAGCAGTATTATGCTGATGGACATGCAGATGTATCATCCAGATGACATTCTGGTAAAGGTAGACAGAACTGCCATGGCTGTATCGCTCGAGACTAGAGTTCCGATGCTTGATAAGGATGTCGTTGAATTTGCATGGACTATTCCAATGGAGTATAAGAAGCAGGGCGATATTGGCAAGGTGGTATTACGTGATGTTTTGTATCGCTATGTACCAAAGGAAATGATGGAAAGACCGAAAAAAGGCTTTTCCATTCCGATTACAGATTGGCTCAAGGAGCCTGCGCTTCGTGCATGGGCAGAGGCACTGATAGACAGGAAGACCATAGAGCAGCAGGGTATCCTGAATCCGGATGTGGTATGGAGAATCTGGAATGATTATATAGAGAATGGTAATTGGAGAGAGCAGATTTGGTATATACTGATGTTCCAGGAATGGATGTGCAGTAGATAGAGAAGGGGTTAGGATATGATTATCATACATGTAATGGGTGGACTTGGTAATCAATTATATCAGTATGCGATGTCTGAAAAGCTTAAAACGCTTGGAAAACAGGTGAAACTTGATGTCGGAGCGTACCAAACAGCGGATCCGGAAGAAAGGGAATGGCGCCGGCTGGAGTTAGATTGGTTAGATAGCTTATTCTATGAGAAATGTTCAGATGAAGAAAGGCTTCTTTATCGGGATAGCAGTATAAAGCTGCAAGACCGTATTCGCAGAAAAGTTTTCGGGAGGAAAGATAAGACTGTAAAGGAAAGTAAGTCTTTTATGCCGGAAATTTATGAGATGGACGATGTCTATCTGTATGGCTATTGGGCATGTGAGAAATATTATGAAGATATTATACCGTTGCTACATGAGAAAATTCGCTTTTGTCCAAGCAAGAATGAGAAGAATCAATCCTGTATGGAGCAGATGCAGAGGCAAAATGCGGTAAGTCTGCATATCAGAAGGGCTGATTATCTAACGGTAGCAGATGGAGAACGATATATGGGAATCTGCACGGAGGCATATTATCAGGCTGCCATCAGATATATTTCTGAGCGCGTAGACAACCCGGTTTTTTATATCTTTTCTGATGATGTTGATTATGCAAGAGAACATTTTAAGGAAGCAAATATGCATATCGTTGACTGGAATACAGGAAATGAGAGTATGTATGATATGCAGTTAATGAGCTACTGTAAGCATAATATCTGTGCTAACAGTACCTTTAGCATGTGGGGGGCAAGATTGAATAAACACCCGGAGAAGATTATGATAAGACCACTTCACAGTGATAATTATGAGACGGATTCCGTAGCAGAGATACGGGACAATTGGAAGAAATGGATATTAATTGATGCAGAGGGAATGCTTGTATGAAAGAGCTGATATCGGTCATTGTGCCGGTCTATAATATGGAGCAGTATTTGGAACGCTGCATTCATTCAATCAGACAACAGACCTATGAGAATCTGCAAATTATTTTGGTGGATGATGGCTCTACCGATTCTTCACCACGGATGTGCGACGAGTACGCCGCTCAGGATGCGAGGATTAAGGTGGTTCATAAGCCTAACGGCGGACTGTCGGATGCCAGAAATGCAGGACTTGCCATAGCAACCGGAGATTATATCGGGTATGTGGACAGTGATGACTGGATTGAACCGCATATGTATGAGCGACTCTATGAGGCCTGTACAAAAGAGAATGCCGGGCTTGCTGTCTGCAGGTATGCCAAGGTATACCGGGACGGAGTCATTACCGGTGGTACCGGAGAGATAATCGTCTTTGACAGAGAGGAATTGCTTCGTGTATATATTTGCGATCATGAGGATTATACAATATATAATTCCGTATGGAGCAAACTGTTTCGGAGAGATCTCGTGGAAGGTACCTTATTCCCGGTAGGCAGGAATTCAGAGGATATCATGTACACAACAAAGGCTTTTTGTAAGACAGAAAAAGCGGTATATGTAGATGAGTGCCTGTATTATTATGTCTTAGACCGCGAAGACAGTATCATGAATGTGAAGGCGGAAGGTCGAATGTTTGATGATGAGATACCGTTCTGGAAGGAGCATATAGCTTACATTACGGAGCATGTCTCAGAACAGATGGGAGAGCTGGCTGCCTATTATTACTATAGAAGATTATTATCGTACTATTTAAGGTATGCCGATTGTGCAGAGTCACAGCCGGTAGCACGCAGACTTGCGTTTCTGATTAAGGCAGATTCCGGGAAGATTCGCAGGCTGTATCAATCAGAAATGGTAGCTAAGGGTGATAAGGTCAGAATGACATTATTTTTAAGTAGTCCCGCACTGTATGGTATGATAAATCGATGCTATGAA
Source organism: uncultured Roseburia sp. (assembly GCA_964387365.1). Classification (GTDB taxonomy): domain Bacteria; phylum Bacillota; class Clostridia; order Lachnospirales; family Lachnospiraceae; genus COE1. The sequence goes on from CAYLWP010000001.1 coordinate 64,620, forward strand.
CGCTGGGGAATTCCGGTAAAAAGAATGATTAGGAGCAATCATGTCATTTAATTCGTATATATTTATTTTTTTGTTCCTGCCGATTGCATTAATTGGTTATTATGGATTGCATTGTCTAAAATTGCATAAAACGGCACTGCTGTACATGGTAGGAATGTCCCTGTGGTTTTACGGTTATTACAGTGTACAGGGATTGGTGTTCCTGGTGCTTGGTATGCTCATAAATTATGGATTAGTGCAGCTCATGTGGAGAACGGACAACAGGCGTAACCGATTAGTCGTATTATGGCTGGCAATGGTATGGAATATTGGAATGCTGCTTTATTTTAAATATGCCAATTTCTTTATTGATAACGTAAATCAGTTGTTTGATACACAGATTTCTGCATTATCGCTGGTGTTGCCGCTGGGTATCAGCTTTTATACCTTCCAGCAGATTGCCTATACAGTTGATTCCTACAGACAGGAATGCGAAAATTATGGTTTCCTCGAGTATGCAGCTTACATCACTTTTTTTCCGAAGGTGGTACAGGGCCCCTTGGCATCCTATGAGCAGATTATTGCAGATATCAGAGATGAGAAGAATCACTCTGTAAATTATGAAAATATGAGCAAAGGTATCTATGCCTTTGCACTTGGTCTGGCAAAAAAGGTATTGATTGCAGATACGCTGTCCCCTTTAGTGGCAAAAGGCTATTATAATCCAAGTAATATGAATGCTACGACAGCTCTTTTAGTTATATGGGCGTATGCGTTGCAAATTTACTTTGATTTTAGCGGTTATTGCGATATGGCAATGGGAATAGGATATATGTTCAATATCAAATTACCGGTTAATTTCAATTCGCCATATAAAGCAACGGGAATTGATGAATTCTGGGACAGCTGGCATATGACTTTGACCCGTTTTTTTACGAAGTATGTATACTTTCCGCTCGGGGGTAGCCGAAAGGGAACGCTTAGAACCTATGTAAATATTATGGTAGTTTTTTTATTGAGCGGACTCTGGCATGGAGCAAACTGGACCTTTATCATCTGGGGAGCCATGCACGGTGTAGCCAAGGTAATAGAAAGATTGGGTAAGAAGTGGATTGAAAAGATTCCTAAGGTGATTCGTTGTCTTGCAACTTTTTTATTTGTTACTGTTGCCTGGAGCTTATTCAGAGCAAGGTCTTGGGCGCAGGCAAAGGAGCTTTGGGGACAGATATCGCTTGGAAATTATTCTAGAATTCAGACACAGTTTACAGAGATTTTTAATGATTTGCTGGAAGTTAAGATATTGGCGCGAATCGGTTTGAGCAATCTCTTTGATGCATGGCCGGAGCTGCCACTGCTATTTTTTATGTTTGGTATTACCCTGGCTTGCTTTGTGATGAAAAATACGCAGCAGAAACTGGAAACATTTAAATACAGTAATCGCAAAATAGGTACTATAGTCATTTTAATTCTTTGGTGTGTGGCGTCATTAACGAATGCAAGTGAATTTTTATATGTGAATTTTTAAGCAGAAAAGGGCAGGATATGGATTTGGAACAGCAGAATGCAAAAAAATGGTTCAAAAAGTGCATAGTGTGTTTATTGGGAGCGTTTCTGTTGACGGTACTGGTAGTATATGTAGTAGATCCGTATTTTCACTTTCATAAACCGTTTGAGTTTATTCATTATCGTTTGTACGATGAACGTTATATAAATGACGGCATAAACAGGCATTTTGACTATGATGCTATCATAACGGGAACGTCCATGTCTCAGAATTTTAAGCCGAGTGAGGTGGATGCACTGTTTGGGACGAACTGTATCAAACAATCCTTTTCCGGAGCCGGCTATATGGAGCTGTCGCAGAATTTGGAAAGAGCACTGCAGAGAAACGATAAGTTGAAAACAGTTATCTGGACAATGGACTATAATGCACTGATTCGTGAAAAAGATTGGAGTGCTTATGATGAGTATCCGACATATTTATACGATGACAAGGTTTTCAATGATGTAGCTTATATTTTTAATAAATCAGTTTGGTATCATGGTGTACTTACTAATGTAGTGAAAACTGTTACAGGTGAGTCTAGTACTAGCTTTGATGAATATTCATCCTGGGATAAGGAAACGGGATTGGAATATATTCTGCGAGCATACGATAGGAACGATGTGGCACTGGATCTGCCGTCTGAGCTTACCGGGCAGGAGGAACAGATGGTATATGAAAATGTAAAAACGAACATGGTAGAGCTCGTAACCCGGTATCCGGATACTACATTTTATATTTTCTATACGCCCTACAGTATTTGCTATTGGGATGAGCTGAGCCAGACCAACACTATGGTGCGCCAGCTTCAGGCAGAGCGTATTGCTACGGAGCTGCTGCTGGAGTGCCCGAACGTGAAGCTTTATAATTTTTATGACCGCTATGATGTGATTACAGACCTTGATAATTATCGGGATAAGGAGCACTACGGAGCCTGGATTAATTCACAGATACTGGAATGGATTGCGAAAGATGTCGGGCTGGTGACAAAGGGTAATTACCGGGAACGCTTGTCGGAGGAATATGAATATTATTCCGGCTATGATTATGACAGCATTTATGGAATAGGCGACTAACGGAAAGGATAAAACAAATGGATATCATAAAGAAGTTAAGTTATATATTGGATAAAAAGCAGAAAAGGCACCTTGGTGTCCTGGCAATCATGATATTTATCGGTGGTTTGTTGGAAACCCTAAGTATATCAGCAATGTTGCCGGTTGTGTGGGTTATTGTTGATAAGGAGGCGGCTGCAAATAACAGGATTATCTCGTTTGTCATGGATATTCTGCATATCGAGGATATGTTTTGGTTTACGATAGTATTACTGGGATTGTTGATTGTTATGTATATACTTAAGAGCTTATTCCTTTTGTTTTTGGTAAATGAACAGTCACGTTTTATCTCAAATAATAGAAACAGATTAATCAGCCGGGTGTTGAGAGAATTTTTAAACCGTCCGTATGAGTTTTATCTGGATGCGGACATTCCGACTGTATTTCGATTGACAGACAGCGATATTCCGAATGTATTTGCAATGATACTGGCCATTATTTCATTAGTATCCGAATGTGTGGTATTTGTGCTGCTTTGCGTAATATCTGTGGCGACCAGCTGGCAATTGACGGTATTTCTCGTAGTGGTATTGGGTGGATTGACGCTGCTGGTTTTAAAGGTTCTAAAACCAAGGCTGGCAGGACTGGGACAGAAGAATTTATCTGTTCAGTCAAGGATTGCAAAGTGGAGAATTCAGGCAATCTACGGAATTAAGGATGTAAAGGTACTGCACAGAGAGGCATTTTTTGCGGATAATTATGAAAATACAGGTAAGGTAGGAGCTACCCTTTCCAGAAGATATGCGGTTATGAACAGTGCGCCAAGATTACTGATAGAGGCAGTATTCATGAGTAGTATTTTGGGTTATCTGATGGTGTATATTCTGCTCGGAAATGATGTGACAACGATGATTCCGACTCTGACTGCATTTGCACTTGTAGCGATGAGACTGATGCCATGTGCAAATCGTATTAACACCTATATGACAGATATTGCCTATTACAAGCCTTGCCTTGACTATGTATATGAGAACCTGAACATTAATGCACTGAGTCAGACCAATAATCCAACGATTGAGGCGAGAGATGCAAGTGTGAAGATGGAGCTTCGGGATAAAATACAGTTAAAGGATATCGTGTATGCGTATCCGAATACGGATAAATTAATCTTTGATCATGCTGATATGGAGGTACCGTATGGTAAGTCAGTAGGTATTATGGGACCGTCCGGAGCAGGTAAATCAACCATTGTTGATATTCTGTTAGGTTTATTGAAGATTCATGAAGGAAAGATTACCTGTGACGGTACGGATATTTTTGATAATTATCCGGCATGGCTTTCTCAGATTGGCTATATTCCGCAGTCTATCTACCTTGTTGATGAACCAATCAGAAACAACATCGCCTTTGGTATTGCAGATGAAAAAATTGATGATGACAGAATCTGGCAGGTATTGGAAGAGGCACAGTTAAAAGACTTTATTAAGACCTTGCCGGAGGGATTGGATACTACAATCGGTGACAGAGGTGTAAGACTGTCCGGTGGACAGAGACAGAGACTTGGTATTGCGAGAGCGCTTTATCATAATCCGGAGATTCTGGTATTCGATGAAGCGACATCTGCTCTTGATAATGAGACAGAACAGGCGGTTATGGAAGCAATTAACAGCTTTCATGGTAAGAAGACCATGGTAATTATTGCACATAGACTGAATACGATAGAAAAGTGTGATATTATTTATAAGGTTGATGGTGGACAGATTGTAGAGACTACGTTGTAAAAAAGGTAACTTGAGTATATAGCAGATACGTTGCAGGCAATTTGGAAAAACAGGAATACTGATTTCTGTGGAAAGGTGGAAGCAATGTCGGATAAACCGATTATAGCAACTGAATTATTAAAGGGACAGGGACTGGGAAATCAGTTGTTCTGTTATATTGCAATCAGATGTCTGGCATTGGAAAAGGGCTGGAATTTCAGTATTTTAAATCGTGAAATCCTTGCTAACAATATCCACAGTAATAAGGGTATGTATTTTATGGACTTGGACTGTGGATTAGAGCTTGCAAAAGGTGATTTTAAGAATATCTATCACGAAAAAGAAGATAGAATCTACCTTGGTAATTCGAGTCATGATATAGAGCATGGCTGCTATATTACAGGAGCAGATGAGAAGCTTTTTGAACTTAATGAAACAACGCTTGTATATGGTAATCTTCAGGATGAATCTTACTTTGGCAAGTATAGAGAGCAGATTAAGGAATGGATGAAGGTGAAACCGGAATATGACAATTATGAGTATTCCAGAGAGAATCTTTGTATTATCAATATCCGTGGTGGCGAGTATACCGGCAATCCGGAGTTGTTTTTGAGAAGAAAATACTGGATGGATGCCATGAAGGTCATGAAGGCTAAGCGTTCTGACATGGAATTTATGGTAGTGACAGATGATGTCGAGGCAGCAAGAAGGATTCTGCCGGAGGTGCCGGCTTTCCATTTTGACCTTGCCGGTGATTATACAGTGATTAAAAATGCACATTATCTTATTTTATCCAATTCAACCTTTGCGTTCTTTCCGGCATTTACCAGTGAGACTGTGAAGTATGTCATTGCGCCGAAATATTGGGCAAGACATAATGTATCGGATGGGTATTGGGCATCGGAGCAGAATATTTACTCCTGTTTTATGTATATGGACAGAAAGGGTAAGCTTTTTACCGCAGAGGAATGTCGTAGAGAGTTAGAGGAATATAAGAAGAATTCCAAGAAATATAAAGAGATTGGTAAGAAGTTGCAGGGAGTGCAGTTAACAACGGCAAAGCTTCATGCAAAATCCCTGATTTACAAGGATTTGTTTGTCAGAATGTTACGTTCTTTGAAACGTAGAATGGGAATGTAAAGGGAGGAGACACAGAGTATGGGAGTCTATTTGAATCCAACGACGAAAGGTTTTCAAGACAGCTTAAATTCGGAAATCTATGTTGATAAGACAGGTCTGATTGAACAGTTGAATCGTCTGATTAATACAGAACAAAAATATGTCTGTGTCAGCAGACCGAGAAGATTTGGTAAGTCCATGGCAATAAAGATGTTGTCGGCGTATTATAACGCAGATAGTGATTCGGATGAGTTATTTAAAAATTTTGCAATCGCTCAGGCAGAAAGTTACAAGAAGCATATGAACCAATACGATGTAATTCGTATTAACATGACAGAGTTTTTAAGTGATACGAAGAGTGTTGATGAGATGATTGCATTAATTGAAGAGTCCATACTCTGGGAATTGTTGAAACGGTATTCGGATATACGCTTTTTTAACTCAAAGAGCCTAAACAGAACTATGGCCGATATATACCAGAGTTCGAATACGTCCTTTATAATATTAGTGGATGAGTGGGACTGTATTTTCCGTGAATATAAGGACAAAAAAGAAGAGCAGGAGAAGTATCTTGATTTTCTTCGGAATTGGCTCAAGGATAAGGAATATATCGCTCTTGCATATATGACGGGTATATTACCAATTAAGAAATATGGGACACATTCTGCCTTGAATATGTTTACGGAATATTCCATGACCAATGCAGGACAGCTTGCCGGATATTTTGGCTTTATTGAGGATGAAGTGAGACAGTTATGCAAACGTTATCATATGAGCTTTGAAGAGACAAAGACATGGTATGATGGATATAATCTTGGTAAAGCACCATCTATTTACAATCCGAGGTCTGTGGTCGGAGCTATGCTTGCCAATTCCTTTGATACCTATTGGAATCAGACAGAGACATTTGATGCATTACGAACATATATTGATATGAATTATGATGGGTTAAAAGATGCCATTATCAGAATGCTGGCAGGAGAGCGTGTGCAGATTGATGTAAGAAGCTTTGTCAATGATATGACTACATTTCATAACTATGAGGATGTCTTGACTCTGCTTGTACATTTAGGCTATCTGGCATACAATAGGGAATGCGAAGAGGTCTACATTCCAAACAAAGAGATTTCAAAGGAATTTATTACGGCGATTAAGAATACATCATGGGGGGAAATTATAAGGTCTGTAAAAGCTTCGGAAACGTTGTTGAAAAATGTGTGGGCGATGAATGCAGATGCGGTTGCTGAGGGTGTGGAAAAGGCACATTATGAGACATCTGTATTAACATATAATGATGAGAATGCGCTGAGTTACACAATTTCATTGGCTTTTTATGCAGCAAGGGAGTATTACTCCGTATTTCGTGAGCTTCCTACCGGAAAGGGATTTGCAGACATGGTATTTATCCCAAAGGCAACTGCGACAGATAAACCTGCAATGGTAATTGAGTTAAAGTATGATAAAAGTACTCAGGGAGCGATTGCACAGATAAAAGAGAAGAAATATGCGGAGAGCTTATCAGCATATAAGGGCAACTTACTTTTAGTGGGTATTAATTATGATAGAGAAGCAAAGAAGCATGAGTGTGTTATCGAACAGCTGGATATCGAATAGCGATAAGTAATCGAGGAACGAAAAGTAAAAATGAAAAATAGCAAAGAAAAACTACAGTTACCACAGGTAACGTTAGTTGCCATGACAAGCGTGAATATAACGGCAACCCTTAAGGCAATGCAATACAGTATGCGTGGCATTGATTTTGGTGATGCAGTACTTATAACACATAAGAAACCTTGGGGATTGCCGAAATCCATCCGTTACAGCCATACAAGCAAGCTGACGAACATAGATGATTTTAATTACAAAATGGTATATGAGCTTGGTGAACATATCAAGACAGACTTTGCGTTAATTGTTCATGCGGATGGTTTCGTAGTACATCCGGAGATGTGGCGTGATGAGTTTTTGGATTATGATTATATTGGCGCACCGTGGCCATTACCCAAGGAAGGTGACACAACAACATATCGTGATATTCATGGCAATATATGTCGTGTTGGCAATAGTGCAGGAATCCGTAGCAAGCGTCTGATGGACTTCCCCAAGAAAGCCAATGTTCCTTGGGAGGGAGAGTATGCCTATGGGAGAATGTGGTTCTATGAGGATGGTTTTATCTGTTGTAAGATAAGACATCTCTTAGAAGCAGAGGGAATGAGAATTGCACCTCTTGACGTTGCAAAGTATTACAGTCATGAGCATATGATACCGGAAGTGCAGGGAATTACCCCCTTTGCATTCCATAAGTGGGCAGGTACAAATGCGCAGTATCCGAACTTTATAAAGCCAACCATAAAAGAGAGAGCAAAGAGTGTAGCGAGAAAGATACTAAAAAGAAATTCATAGAAAGGAAGTCAGTGCATGGAGAAAAGGTTTAACATCACAGGCTGTTGTTATCCGGATAAGCATTACATGGTATACGATTGTTTTCAATTTTTTAATGAACTGGATATGCTGAAGATTAGACTCAATGTGATGAGTCCGATTGTTGATAAATTCGTAATCAGTGAGGCAACAGAGACCTTCTCAGGACTTAAAAAGCCCTTGTATTATGAAGAGAATAAGGAAATGTTTGCCGAGTTTGCGGACAAGATTATTCATGTGGTGGTTGATGATACACCTGCCGGAGATACGCATGACAGAGATACCTTCCAGAAGAATGCAGTAACCAGAGGATTAAAGGACTGCACAGACGAGGATATCATCATCTTCAGTGATCTGGATGAGATTCCTAATCCAGAGAAGATTAAGGAGATCTTGAAGGATTTCCAAGAAGATAAGATTTACCACTTTGCACAGAGACTCTTCTACTGTTATCTGAATATGGAAGAGGTATCAGGTAATCTGTTATCGTATGCAGGAGAGTTTGAGGGCGTAGAACGCAAGAAGTGGATTGGTTCCAAGATGTGTAGCTATAAGCTGCTTCGCGAGCAGAATTTACAATTGGGAGAGCTTCGTTTTCCAGAGCGTAAGGAGGTCGGTATCCGTGTAGAGGATGGCGGCTGGCACTTTGGCTACATGGGCGGACACGGAGAGAAGGACATCAAAAAGCGTGTGAAGGAGAAGGTAATCTCAGCAGCGCATCAGGAATATAATTCGAAGCATGTCTTAAATCAGGTAACAGACCAGATCAAGGACGGTAAGGATATCTTCGGAAGAGATGCGAAGTTTATCCGTTGTGAGATTGATGAGACCTTCCCGGTATATATCAGAGAGCATCAGAAAGAGCTTGCCTTCCTCATTATGCAGGAGGAGAAGCCTGCAGTAAAGGTACTGAGACGTATCAAGGTGGGATGTAAGAATACCTGTTATGGATTTGCGGTAGCATGTAAGAGAATGCTTCTCAAGATACTCGGAAGATAAAATAACAAAATAAAACAGTAAGTAACTAAACGGAGATAGATGATATGCCAAAGGTATCAATTTGTATTCCGACATACAACAATGTGGACGAAGTCAAGCGTCTGTTGGAATCCATATATGAGCAGGAATATACAGATTTTGAAGTAAATATATCGGATGATTCTACCAATGATGAGATTGCGGTAGCGGTAGAGGATTACCGGCAGCAGCATGGGGAAGAGCAAATCCGGTATATCCATAATGAAAAGCCATTGGGGCATATCTTTAACTGGAATGCAGCGATTGAGATGGCGACAGGGCAGTATATCAAAATCATGTTTAGTGATGATTGGTTTACATTTGAGGATAGTTTGGGAAAGTTTGTGGATATGTTGGAAAGGAATCCACAGGCTGACATAGCTTTTTGTGGAAGCAGGCAGGTAATGCTGGAGGACGATGTGCATAAGGTCAAACATGCCTCTATAAAATACAAGGAGAAGTCTTATGATAGACATGCAGAAATTACATTTATAGAAAAGCTTGAGACAGATTATCGTCACCTGTTTCTGGGTAATCAGATAGGATGTCCAAGTGCAGTTATCTATAGGAGAAAAGAAAAGCAGTTTTTATTTGACGAAGAGAGTAATTGGGCTTCTGATATGTTTCTGTATTTTGATATTTTGCAGGACAATCCTCAATTTTCTTATACGATGGAGCCTTTAGTGTCTATTGGTATGCATGAACACCAATATACAGAGACTTTTTCAAAGCATGATGAGAGAGTCTATACAGATTATAGATATTTATATACCAAGTATAATCTTAGCAAAAGCAAGGAGTGTAGAGATTATTTTGTGGACGAATTTGTAGTGGAGTATAAGCAGGGATTAAAGGAAGTGAAGGCACTTAATATTAATCTACTTTTGTATGTGAAATGGATTGTCATACATTTGTATAGATCAATATGCTGCTTCTTAAGAAATAGATTTATCAGAAAATGAGGTCAAATCAGAATGAACAAAAAAGAAGTAGAATGTAATAGAATTTGTGAAGGTATTTTTTATTTGGCAATTTGTTTAGAGACTCTGTTTGTTTTGCTGGATAAGAGTAGTTACATAATACAGCATGAAACATGGTGCTTTCGATTTACTTTTTTGCTTTTTAGTGCTAAAATTGCACTGACAAAGTATTCCGCAAAAGAATGGATTTGTATGGTTTCATTCATTCTTTTAGGAGTCATATCATGGTGTTATACTGATCGTGAAGAAATTGTACGAATTGTGGCATTAGTAGCTGCATGTAAAGGGATGGATAGAAGGAACATTATTAAGCTTGTTCTATATGAAACCTTAATAGGATCTGCCATTATAGTGGCATTAGCTTTTTTTGGCATTTATGGTGCAGTTTCTGTAGAAGGACTTTTCAGAGGCGGTGGTGTTATTACGACAAGATACTGTTTTGGAATGGGGCATCCGAATGCTTTTCACTGCATGTTGCTGATGGTAATGTTACTATTCTTGGCATTATATGAGAAACAAATGAAATGGTATGGTTATGTATTGGCCTTTTTTGTGAATATAGGATTGGGATATTATACAGAGTCTAGAACTGGTGTGTTGGTTGCAACTGCTATGATTGTGTTTGCGGTTATTTTACATTATGGTAAAAATGTAAGAGGTAAAAAAACTATTTATGTATTAGCGGAAATATGTATTCTGATGTGTGTGATGGTGTCTGTTTTTACAGCTAAAGTAGGGGTGGGGCATCCGGTTTTACTTCGAATTGATAGAACGCTGAATGGTAGATTACAATGGGCGGGATCGGACGGAGCGATTAGGTATTGGAGTTTATTCTCCAATGAGCTAAATCAGAATTACTTTGATATGGGATATGTTAGATTGTTTTATTGGTATGGAATTATACCGGCTCTAATTTTTCTGGCTGTGATTGCGATAACAGTTTGGAAGTGTAGGGAATTGAAAGCATATGATGTGTTTTTGATTTTGATGACGTTTGTAGCATACTCATTAATTGAGGCGCATGCGGTATCCACATATATTGGTAGAAATTATATGCTATTTTGCATAGGTACGATATTACCTGCGATTATGAATGGAACTACGAAGGAAAATGTGAACGAATATAGTGTAATTAATATTGGAAAGGTAAGCGTAGAGAAATGGAAGAGAACTTTCAAATGAGTATACCAGTGGCGATGATTATTTTCAATCGCCCAGATACAACACAAGAAGTGTTTGAAGCGATTAGAGAGGCGAAGCCACCAAAGCTTTATATTATTAGTGATGCTGCTAGAGAAGGACGAGTAGAAGAACAAAAGAAGGTGGCAGCGACTAGAGCATATGTAGAAGAACATATTGACTGGGAATGTGAAGTGATTAAGAATTATGCAGAGAAAAATATGGGATGCAAGAAGAGAGTTGCTAGTGGCATTTCATGGGTATTTGAACATGAAGAAATGGCTATTATTTTGGAGGATGACTGTGTACCTAAACAGGAATTCTTTCGTTTCTGTCAAGAGATGCTGATTCGATATAAAGATGATTCAAATGTATATATGGTATCGGGAACGAATGATTTGCCGGATTATGTTTGCAAAGAGGATTATTTTTTCAATCATTTTGCTACTATTTGGGGATGGGCGACCTGGAGAAGAGCATGGAGCGAGCACTATGATATTCAGATGGCCAACTGGCCGAAATTACGGGCAGAACGTCGATTTAGACATTTATTCTCCAATCCATTGCAGTATAAACTGTTCGTACGAGATTGTGACCGTATTCATGCAGGTTTAGTAGATACTTGGGATATGCAGTGGGTTATTACAATTTTGAGTAATGATGGACTTGGAATTACGCCTAAGAGCAACTTGGTTCACAATATTGGATGTGGAAGAGAAGATGCTACGCATACAAAGGATAATTCAAGAGAGGTAGCAGAATATGGAGAATTTGCATTTCCTATTCATTATTTGGATACAAAAATTATGGAACCAGGTTTTGAAAAGCTATATACCAAGAAATTCTTTGGGTTTAAAAGAGTTGTAAATGCAGCTGTACGAAAGGTGTTCAAGTGAAACAGAAAATCTTAATTGTTCATAATTATTATAAGATTCCTGGCGGAGAAGATACTGTAGTTGCAAATGAGAGAAAAATGTTGGAAGAACATGGGCATCAAGTATGGATGTATACCAGAACAAATAAAGAATTAGAACAAATGTCAGGATTATCAAAGCTTTTATTGCCGTTTACTACGGTGTTTAATTTTCGAACATTTTATGAAGTAAAAAAGCTGATTCGACAGAAAGAAATAGATATTGTTCATGTGCATAATACATTAAATCTTATTAGTCCTGCTGTCTATTATGCAGCTAAGGCAAGTAAGGTACCTGTAGTACAGACAATACACAATTTTAGACTTCAATGTATGGCTGCAGTTTTTTATCGCAATAATCATATATGCGAGAAATGTATAACAAAAGGCTTAATATGTGCTGTAAAGAATGGTTGTTATCGAGATAGCAAAATACAAACATTGGCATGTGCGATGACAAATTGGATTCATAGAAAATTAGGTATATATCAAAAACTATCATATATATGTTTGACAGAGTTTAATAAGCAGAAATTGTTACAATGGCAAGAACATGGAAAAAGTATACTTACGAAAGAGCAAATATATATTAAGCCCAACTTTACTTATGAACTCCAACAGTATAATAGCATGTTATATGAACAGGGAGATTATTACTTATTCATAGGTAGAGTAGAACAGATTAAAGGTATAGATGTTTTAATTAAGGCGTTTGAGTTGCTACCGGAACAATATTTAAAAATAGCAGGGACAGGTACGGAGTTAGAATATTACAAAGGAAAAGTTGCCGAAAAGCGGTTAAATAATATTGAATTTTTAGGTTTCTTGGACAAAGAAACGCTTTGCAAAACAATAAGAGGGGCCAAAGCTGTCATTGTTGCATCGCAATGGTATGAGACTTTTGGAATGATAATTGTCGAAGCATATTCTTGCGGAACCCCTGTCATCGTAGGAGATATTGGTAATATATCCAATTTGGTAGAACATGGTGTGACTGGAATGAAATTTGAATATGATAATTCGGAAGGACTGAGGAATACGATACTTGAGTTCGAGCAACAAAATAGAAGACAAATGTCTGAGAATGCGTATTTAAAGTATAGAAAAGAATTCACATCTGACGAAAATTATAAACAATTACTTGAAATATATAATTGCGTTTCTAAATAAGCTACTACTTGGCGTAATAAGGAATAATATGAAAAAAAAGGAACTGAAAAACAATATACCATATAAAGCATATAGAAAGCTTCACCATTGGTTCTGGAATGGATTAAAACCGGGAAAATGGTCATTGTATTTGTATTCATCCTATTGGCATTATAAAGTTAGCCGGTATAGTAAGAAATCGGGTGGTATGAATGAATTATATCTGACATTAGAACCTAATAGAGGTGCTGGGATTGGGCATCAGATGGGAAATTGGTTGGCAGGATATTGTCTGGCAGAAAAATTTGGTGTCAAATATGCATATTCAAGATTTCCGTCTGCAGATTGGGATGATTTTCTAGGATTTGGTGAACATGAAATATCAACAAAAGAGCTGATATTATGTGGTTACACAAAAAAAAGATTACCCGGCTTTAATTCAGATAATGAGGAGGACATGAAGCGGATTGCGGGTATAATAAATTCCTACCAAGGAAAAAAGGTAATATTTTATCTTTCTCTTGATCAATATTATAGGAATATACAGGAAGCGGAGAGGTTTGTAAAAGAGAAGTTTAACAATGCAAAATCAAGACACAATGACAAGATTATTTATGAACGAGATACTCTGAACATAGCTATCCACATTAGAAGAGGAGATATCGTTGCAGGACAAACCACTCTAGCCCCGGAACTAACGAAGAGATGGATGACGAATGATTATTACGCCACTCTATTAAAGGAAGTGGTGTCATGTATCCCAAAAGATAGAAAGTATCAAATATACTTGTTCTCACAAGGAACAAGAGAAGACTTTCCAGAGTTTGATACTATAAAGAACGTAAAGTTATGCTTTGATATGCCGACACGAGATTCTTTTTTACACATGATAAGAGCGGATATTTTGATTACAAGTAAGAGCTCGTTTTCTTATAAACCGGCACTTTTGTCGGATGGGATAAAGATATGCCCGGAAGAATTCTGGCATGGATATCCTGCTGATGAGAGATGGCTTCTTATTGATGTAGAACAAGGAATAAGCCAGGGACAAAAAGGTATTTTAAATAATTTGTTACAATAACGCGGGAGTATCAATTATGAATGTATTAAAAAAGATAAACTATTTGTTTGATAAGAAAACAAAGCTATCATTAATTGGAATCTTTTTACTGATAATAATTGGATCAGCAGCAGAGTTGGCGGGGGTAGCGATAGTACTACCTATTATTAATTTGGCAGTTGACGATGCGTTTGCTGAGAATGAGTGGTGTATCCGTGTGATGAAACTGACAGGATATACTACAAAAGAAGAAGTGATTTCTGTTCTGATTGGTATTACCATTTTCATTTATATATTTAAAAGCATATATCTGTCGTGGATGAACAGTACATTGTATGGTTTTGCAGCAAAGGTAAAGAGAGAACTTGCAACCAGACTTATGCAGGCATATCTGAAACAACCTTATGAGTATTTTTTGAAAAAGGACACCTCAATACTAATTAGAAGTATTAACGCTGATACTTGTCAGCTATATGAAGTTATCCTGAATTGCCTATTGGTTGCTTCGAATGGAGTGACAGCAGTAGCTTTGCTGGTTACATTAGTAGCAATCAACCCTTTTATGGCTATATTGGTAGCAATTCTTTTGCTGATTTGTGCAGTGGTAATACTTAAAGTTGTTCAGAAAAGAACCAGACGTTATGGTAGAATGAACCAACAACTTGGTGGCTCATTGATTAAGTATCTGCAGCAATCCTTTGAGGGAATAAAGGAAATAAAGATACTTGGCGGCGAAAGATTTTTCACACAAAGATACAGTGAGACATATAGAGAGCAGACACTGATAGAGAGAAAGACAAAGCTGGTAAATCTTATTCCGAAGTATCTAATTGAGGCAGTGTGCGTGATTGGAATTATGGTATTTTTTGGAATGAATATCATATATAATCCGGATTACATGACACTGATACCACAACTTGCTACTTTTGTAGCAGCTGCTTATAAACTATTACCTTCAGTAAATGCTGTATATGCATATATCAACACGATTATTTATCATAGAGCATCGATAGATCTTGTATATCATGATATACAAGAGGCGAATAAACTTGAAATTCAAGAAGGCTATACAGATGAAGAGATAGTAACTTTGCCTTTTGAGCGTGGAATCAGATTAGAACAGGTTGATTACAAGTATGAGAATTCTGAGAAGTATGTATTAAAGAATGTATCTATAGAGATACCAAAGGGAAAGTCAGTTGCATTTATAGGACCATCAGGCGGTGGAAAGACTACAACCGCAGATCTTATTATCGGACTGTTGAGACCTACAAGTGGAAGCATAAAAGTTGATGGTCAGGACATCTCTCGTAATCTGACCGGTTGGAGAAGTCAGATAGGATATATACCACAAAGCATATATCTTACAGATGAGTCGATTAAGTGTAATGTTGCGTTGGGTGTTGAAGAAGCTAATATTGATGTTGATAGAGTTAGAAAAGCTTTGGAAGAAGCACAACTGTTAGAATTCGCTGACGGACTTGAAAAAGGAATAGATACTAGAGTTGGTGAACGTGGCATGAGACTTTCAGGTGGTCAGAGGCAGAGAATAGGGATTGCCAGAGCGTTATATCATAATCCGGATCTTTTGGTGTTTGACGAAGCGACTTCCGCTCTTGATAATGAGACAGAGAAGGAAGTCATGAAGGCGATAGATGGACTTCGTGGCAACAAGACTATTGTAATGATAGCGCATAGATTGTCAACAATAGAGAACTGTGACATAGTATATAGAGTTGAACAGGGTAAAATATCAACTGAAAAAGGTATAGTATGAATAAGCGAGAGAGTATATTGAAAAGATTAGAGTGGCTAATTTATGGAAGTGATTATGTACTCCGACAAAAAATAAAGAATTTATATATAATTCCATATTGTAAGAGAGAAATGCTTAGTATAGAAGAGTGCAATAAAGATATAAAGAAGAAGCTAGCAGGAGAGGAGCCTTTTTTTGTTGGAAGAATAGGACTGTTTGAACTAGCTGCTATGAGGGCATTTGAATTTCATAATAAAGATAAATATGAACTAGTTATGAAACAGATATATGATTGCGCAGGATTCTATCCTTTAGATATTTCTCTTGGAAATCCGTTTTTGGATTTAATGAGGCGGTCATTGAAAAATTGTGATTTATTAGCTTGTTCCCATCAACTATGTGAGAATTATTTTATTAACAGATACACAAGGCGTGAGGCGAAAGGCACTGTGTCTTTTGATGCATTGGAACCATGGAGATTTGAAAATCCATGGTCAAGTGGATTAAGAGGAAAAAAAGTATTGGTAGTAACACCATTTGTGGAATCGGTAAATGAACAGTATAAAAACAGAGATAAGCTTTTTCAAAACACTAATATATTGCCGGAGTTTGAACTATACACATATAAGGCACTTCAAACGACAGGAGATTTAAATGACGAAAGATTTGCAAACTGGTTTGAAGCACTGGAATATATGTATCAGGAAATTATGAGAATAGATTTTGATGTGGTGTTGTTAGGTTGTGGTGCATATGGTTTTCCGTTGGGAGCTAAGATTAAGAATGCAGGAAAACAGGCAATCCATATGGGAGGAGTATTACAGATTCTCTTTGGTATTATGGGAAAGAGATGGGATGGAACAGGACCGAATAGTAATACACAGAAAATACGAGAAGATATCGCAAAGTACTATAATAAGTATTGGAATTATCCAAAACAAAGTGAGACGCCAATTAGTGCGAGTCGCGTAGAATATGGTCCGTATTGGAAGTAGCAATGATTTATGTAACAGACCTTACTTTTTGGACTAATTTTTTGAAATAAACGGAGTATATATTTGTATGAAAAAAAGTATGGAAGACTTTCCGATAGATGAAAACTGTTTGAATGAATTTGTGCAGGTTAATCAAAATAAGTGGGATAAACAATGTAAAAAAGGTAAGACAGTGGTTGTGAATCTTTCAATGGTAAGAATGCAAGTGGCATGGGTAATACCCAAACTTCTATATGCAAGAGGAGTGGCTGATGCCATAGATGGCAATGTAATAGTATTAACATGGAGAGAGAACCCTATGTTGACTGAACTTGTGAAGTCTTTTGGGTTTGAACATATAGCTTTGGATACTATGAGTAGTAAGAACATTGTCGGCTTAATAAAAGCGTTACTGAAAACAATGATGTTTCTGATTACTGATGGAACTGGTGCGGGGTTAAAGAAATTAAAAGCATGTAATGTAACAGCGGGAAAATCATTATATGAAGATATCATTAGAACATCTAGCTTATCAACGATTCGTAGCGTGAGAAAAAAAGTATGTATTAAGAAAATGATTCATATTTTATTAGCAGCATATTCTATGGAGAGATTAATAAATAGAGAGAACGTGCAATATGCAGTTTTGGATGATGTGGCTTATCATGAAGGACTATTTATGAAAATGCTGCTTAAACGAAATCTTCCGGTATACATGGTAGATAATTGGAGAGAGCGAAAGGTTCCTAATAATACAGCGGGAAATATTGAACTTACAGGGGTATATTTTAGAAAGATAATTACTGAACATTTGTCTATTTTAGATGAAAGTTCAGCAGAATGGTCAGAACAATATTTGATGGAGCGTTTTGAAGGAAAAAATGGCCGCAATATTGATAGAGGGGCATTCAAAGACAAAAGAGTAATTACTAGGGAAAATCTTCAAAAGGAACTAAAAATAGATCCTAAGAAGAAAAATATAGTTATCATGGCGCATACTTTTACGGATGCTGTGTTTAATTATGGGGACATTTATTTTAGAGATTATTATGACTGGCTAGAACAAACTTTAAAAATTGCACAGAAAGTTGAGGATGTGAATTGGATACTAAAACCACATCCAACACGTTCCGCATACAATGAAAGCGAAGATTCTATTGAAGATATGTTTGAAAGATATAAAACCGATAATATGGTGATGCTTTCGGATGAAGTAAGTGCGGAAAGTATTAAAAATATTGCAGATGCAATTGTGACGATTGGAGGAAATGCAGGAGCGGAATTTGCTTGTTTTGGAGTACCGGTAGTAATTGTAGGAAAACCATATTATGCGGATTTTGGTTACACAGAAGAACCTAAGGATTTTGATGAATATCAAGTTACATTAAGAAATATTAAAAATATACAAGTACTTAATGAGAAGCAGATTGAACTTGCGAAGAAGGTGTTCTGCCTTAGAAATAATACAAAATACGATTATCTGTATTCGTATTTTCATGATGAATTATCAGATATGGTAAATGAGAAGTATAATAAAATGCTTAATGAGATAGCACTTCAATATTTTGCCAATAATAATGGAACTAAGGTATATAATGACGAAATTTTACGATTTATGATTGAGTATTTCAACACGCATGATTTGAAGGAATGTGCATATTATCTGGCGGGAAGAAATTCTGCGATGAATGAGAAAAATGGATAAATGAAGAAGGATAAGTACATGAAAAATGTATATGTTAATGTTAGGGATGGATTAGGGAATCAGTGGTTTTGCTATGCTTTTGGATACGCAGTGGCAAAGCGAAGCAACGGTAAATTGATTTTGGATTCAAGCAGACTTGACACCAACAAAATAAAAGATCGTAGATTTGAGTTACTCAATTTTCAAATAAAGTACGATAAAAGAATAAGCTATAAATATGTTTTTAATCCGAAATTGCGCAAATGGAGAATTGATCAACTATTTAGGGCTAGCAAAATAGGAATTTTCACGAAACAGTATGTAGAAGAAAATGCTTATAGATATGAAAAAGAAGTATTTGAGATAAAGAATGATACATACTTTGATGGATATTGGCAGAACTATCGTTACTTTGATGAGTATAGAGATGAACTGATTGAGATGTTTAAACCTTCAAGACAAATTTCCAATAGTATGCAGGATATCATAAAAGAAATGGAATCATGCTGTAGTGTTGCACTTCACGTAAGGCGAGGAGATTATGTGGATATTAATTGGAATGTCCCTATGGCCTATTATGTGAAAGCATTGCAAATGTGTAGAGAATGCCTATCAGATAAGATAAGGGTATATCTTTTTACAGATGATAAAGAGTTTACCAAAAAGTTTTTCTCGGACATATCAATAGAGAATCTGGAGTTTGTATTTCCGGAATACGAATCGAATAATTATATAGTTGATGATATGTATTTATTGAGTAAATGTAAACATAATATTATTGCAAATAGTTCATTTAGTTGGTGGTCAGCATATTTGAATGATACTCCGGACAAGTTAGTGATATGCCCGGAATATTCAACGTGGACGAAAGATTTTTATCCGGTCGAATGGAAAAAGATTAACGTGAATAGTTTGGAGGATTCATAACCGCAGATAAAGGGAAAATGGCATGGAGGTACAGAAGCAGATGTATACAATTGCGCATATATTGCCATATTTTTTAAATGGTACAGGGAAATGGCCTGAATATATTGATTGGTATATGGCATCGTGTAAAGCAAATAACACGATAGACTTTTATATTTTTACAGATGATCATTCGCTGGAAAAGTGGGAAAAGGAAGATAATATTACAATCATATATATGACCTTTGAACAGTGCATTCAAAGAATTCACGAAAAACTTGGAGAGGTAAATATATCCAGACCATATAAAATGTGTGATTTAAGACATGCGTATTTTGAAATATTTGAGGAATGGATAAAAGGCTACGATTTTTGGGCTTTTGGTGATTGTGATTTAATATTTGGAAATATAAGAGAGTTTTTCCCGGATAATTTTCTGGATCAATATGATAGATTTCAAGTTCTTGGTAATTTGCAAATTATAAGGAATACGGAAGAGGTTAATAAGCAGTATTTACTAAACAGACCGGAAGGGTCGCCACACAAAGATTTGATATGGGAAAATGTCAAAAAGTGTGAGAGCAACTGCATGTTTGATGAATGGGATGGAGTTCCATTATTAGTTCGTGAAAATGGTAAGAGAATATATTGGACTCGTGAGAACTTTGCAAATATGTATCAACCTACTAGGTATAAGAAGATGATTGATAACACGGTGCAGGAAAATACGTTATTTCAATATTGGAAGTGGGAAAACGGCAGGATATATCATGTAGATGCATTATTGGGCAAAGAGAAACCGAGACTATATATACATATGTCTGCAAGAAAAATGAAAACGGTTCCATATAATGGTGAGCAGAAAGTATATTTAACAGTGAATTCAGAGATTAAATTATCAATTCAAAGATGGAAAGACTCGTATTGTGGATTTGAATTTTTCAAAGTATATTTCAAGAAAATTTGCATATGGATTACGTGGCATGTTAAGCACTTATTTAAGCAATAATGAAACATGCAAAAAGGAATGATTGGGGAATAAATATGGTTGAAGTTAAAGATGAGGAAAAAAAAACAGTATTATATGTAAGCAATGACTACTTTTCATATAATAAGGCAGTTGAAAGACAATTACAAAATAATGGTCATAATGTAATTAGTTGTTCATATTCTGTTCCTACGCCTAACTTCCTGATGCGGAAATATTATTCTTGTAAAAAACTTAGTTATCAACAAGATTGTCTGAATAAATATAAAAAGAATTTATATGAGGTAGCACAAAGAGAGAACATAGACATTGTCTTGGTTGGATTTAGCTGGATAAAAAGAGATATCGTTCTTGATCTAAAAAGAATTTGTACGAATGCTAAATTTATTCTATTTTTGGTAGATGATGTGCAGTTAGTAAGGGAACAATATGAGGGAACGGTAGATTTATTTGATTTTATATTTTCATATAGTCCAATAGATGCTGAGAAATATGGGTTAATATATAATCCTAATTTTTATGCCGAAGAAATCTTGAATGATAAAGTATATGATTGGTCTTTCGTTGGGACAGCACCGGAATCACGGGCTAAGGTTTTAGAATCACTATTAGAAAAGAATGGTAATATGAATTATTATATGCACATATATAAGGGCGCGGGAGGATTGAAAGATCGCATATATTCGGAAATTTTTCATAATTATGGAAGCAGTGGTTTGGCTGTATATTATCAATATAAATCCCTTGAAAATAAAAGAACACTTGATATATTCTCGAAAAGCAGATGCCTTTTAGATATACAGCATCCTTGGCAAAAAGGGCTATCTATGCGGCCATTTCATGCAATGAGTATGCATACAAAATTAATAACTTCTAATCCGGAAATTGCTAATTATGATTTTTATAGACCGAATAATATTTGGATTATGGATTATGAAAATCCTTCTTTTCCGGATGAAGAATTTATTTATGGAAAGTATGAAGAATTGCCACTCCATATATATGAGAAATATAGTATTGAACAGTGGTGTAAGCGCATAGAGAAATATTTTTAAATGATGAAAGGTATATAAGATGGAATTGGCATTTAATCATTGGAAAAAAATTGCCCTTACAGAGCTTCTGTTTTTATTGCTGGCATTAGTAGACATGAATTTGAAAAATAATAAATCGATTCTTTTTGCCGGGTTAGCATTTACGTTTTTACTTGTCTTGGTATTCCGTATCCATGTCTTCGAAAGATATTCGGGTATTTTTATTGCAAGTTGTATTATGATAAGTTCTTTTTTGAGCTTGGGATTATCACAATATATGATCCTTGGGTTTGGCGAGATGATACTATTGCCATTGAAAATGTGGATTCTGAACACTATATTATTTGTTTGTTTGCACTTGATGATTTATATTGTGACGTATAGGATTAAGATTGCATGTATAGTTGTTCATTTTGTGATTATGATATATTCTTTTATTGACTATCTGGTGTTAAGCTTTAGAAATAATGAGTTAACATTAGCTGATTTGTCAGCATATAAAACAGGATTGAGTGTAGCAAGGAATTATACTGCGGATATACCATCAAGATGTTTATATGCAGTTTTAGCTAGTTTTATTTTTTGTTTTTTTCTAGCTCATATAGAAGTAGAGCGTGTAAAAGATAGAAAAATGACAAAACGCCTTATATCAGCAGCTAGTCTTTTCATTTGTATGTTTGGATTATTGGTATCAATAAAAAATGTTCCGGCAGAGGTTTATGGCAGGGTTGGAACAATAAAAAATGGATATTTTGTTAATTTGGTATTACAGATAAGAGATACATTTGTCAGACAACCTGAGGGGTATTCTCGGGAAAAAGTTGACAATATATATAGT
The DNA here is from genome assembly GCA_964387365.1 of uncultured Roseburia sp. Taxonomy (GTDB): domain Bacteria; phylum Bacillota; class Clostridia; order Lachnospirales; family Lachnospiraceae; genus COE1. The sequence continues at coordinate 86,975 of CAYLWP010000001.1, forward strand.
GATTACAGAGTGGAAGATAGCGATGACGAGAAAAACCCCGCCATTATAGTAATTATGAATGAATCCTTTTCAGATTTGTCGGTTATGGGGGAGTTTACTACGAATCAACCGGTTATGCCATTTTATGATGCATTAACAGAGAATACCATAAAAGGTTATGGATTATCTTCTATATATGGTGGGAAAACGGCAAGTTCAGAGTGGGAGTTTCTGACAGAGAACACAATGGCCTTTCTGCCAAGTGGTTCTGTAGTATATCAGCAATATATGGATAAGATTTCTTATTCTATTTTGGAGAAGCTGCATGATAGAGAGTATACCTGTGTCGCGATGCATCCATATAAACCGCAGGGATATAATAGAGATAAGGTATATCCGGTGTTAGGTTTTGATGAAATATATTTTTTGGAGTATTTTAACAGTGATAAAAGAATTAGAAATTTAATTTCTGACCAAGAGTTTTACGAAAAAATAATTCAACGGTATGAGGAGTCTAAGGACAAAAATATTTTTATATTTGGTGTTTCAATGCAGAATCATGGTGGTTATTCGACAGATGTGGAGAATTTCAAGCAAGAGATTAATGTTGAAAAGTATGATTATGATGATGTGAATTGCTATTTGTCACTTATGAAAGAGAGTGATAAGGCGTTGGAATATCTGATTTCTTACTTTAAAAATGTAGAAGAACCGGTAGAAATAGTTATATTCGGAGATCATCAGCCTTCATTAAATCAAGATTTTGTAAACTCTTTATTGTCACAGAATGTAAATGCTTCGAATATTGAAAATATTCAAAAGACATATCTGGTGCCTTTTATGGTTTGGACAAATTATGATATAGAGGAAGAGCAAAATGTAATGACAAGCTTTAATTATTTGCCCACATTGATGTTTCAAAATGCAGGTATAAGTTTAAATCAGAAGGAGCTTTTTTTAGCGAATTCTATGAAAACTATTGCTGCAATGAATCCGGAGGGCTTTTATTCTGTACTTGATAAACGTTTTAAAACATTTGATGAAGCAAATGAGGAAGAACAGAACGTGCTTAATTCATACAAATATATTCAGTATTATGAGATGTTTGATAAATAATTGATATAGATTATCTCGGAAAGAAAATTTTCTGACCAACGTTTGAAGTGGCGCTGGTTCAAGACCTATGATGCTGCTGTTCGGGTCAAGTGAGACCGGTTTAATTAACAGCAGATAGAAGCCATCATAGTCATTTGTGAATTGTCTATAGTATCTGATCTGTGGTAACATACAGTTCAAGAAAAATGAAAGGATTATGTTGTTTTTGTTTCTATAAACAGCATACATGGATAAGATGAAATATATAAAACCTTATATTATTGCGGAAGCGGGATGTAATCACAAGGGCGATATGAATATTGCAAAGGAGCTGATTGAGGTAGCTGCGTTATTTTGCAAGGCAGATGCGATCAAGTTCCAGAAAAGATGTAATAGAGAGCTGTTAACAGAGGAGCAGTACAATGCACCGCATCCTAATCCGGCAAATTCCTATGGTAATACTTATGGAGAACATAGAGAATTTCTGGAATTTACCGTGGAGCAGCATGCACAGCTTAAAAAGTGGTGTGAAGAGTATGGTATTACCTACTCTACCTCCGTGTGGGATATGACCTCTGCGCAGGAAATCGCATCCTTGAAGCCGGAATTTATCAAGATTCCGTCAGCATGCAACAATCACTATGAGATGTTACAGTGGTTATGTGATAATTACGAGGGAGAGATTCAGATTTCTCTTGGTATGACTACACATGAAGAAGAAAAGGCATTGATTGATTTATTTGTCAAGAATGGTAGAAATAAGGATTTGGTGATTTATAACTGTACATCAGGTTATCCGGTACCGTTTGAGGATATCTGTTTACTGGAAATTAACCGCATCAGAGAAGCTTACGGAGATATTGTAAAGAAAATCGGTTTTTCCGGACATCACTTAGGTATTGCCGTAGATGTGGCAGCTTATACGTTAGGTGCGTCTGTAATCGAAAGGCACTATACTTTAGACAGAACCTGGAAGGGAACAGACCATGCGGCCTCTTTGGAGCCGGACGGCGTTCGTAAGCTGGTTAGAAATCTGAATTCTACTTATAAGGCTTTAACTTATAAGAGTCAGGAAGTATTACCAATTGAGCAGGTGCAGAGAGAGAAGCTCAAGTATAGAAAACATTAATTTAAAAGAAAGGCAACAGATATGAATGTAGCATTTATTCCGGTAAGAGGTGGAAGTAAGTCCATTCCTTTGAAAAATATTCGTCCGATGTGTGGCAAACCATTGGTTTATTGGACTGTAAAGGCAGCTTGTGATTGTCAGGCAATCGATGTGGTTTATGTGGCAACAGATAGCGATAAAATCAAGGAAACAGTAGAAGGCTTTAATCTGGATAAAGTACAGGTGATTGGCAGAAGTGCGGAAAGTGCTTCGGATACGGCTTCTACAGAGTCTGCTATGCTTGAGTTTGCGCAAGAGTGTGAGTTTGACAATATAGTATTGATTCAGGCTACATCCCCGATGCTACAGAGGACTGATTTGGATAAAGGATTTATGCTATTTGATGAAGAGGACACGGATAGTGTCCTTTCTGTTGTGAGACAGAAACGTTTCCATTGGGCAGCAGATGAAAATGGCTATGTATTACCGACCAATTATGATGTGTTTCATAGACCAAGACGTCAGGAGTATGATGGATATTTAGTTGAAAACGGAGCATTTTATATTACAAGTAGAGAAGATTTGCTTAGAACTAAAAATCGTGTATCCGGCAGAATGAAAGCAGTAGAAATGAATGAGGATACTTTCTTTGAAATCGATGAACTGAGTGATTGGGTGATTATTGAAGCATTGATGAAGAAAAAGGGTATCTGTGTACCAACAGTTTTAGAAGAAAAAACAAAAAAAATTAAAATTTTTTTGACGGATAGTGATGGCTGTCTGACAGACGGTGGTATGTACTATTCTGAAAACGGTGATGAATTGAAGAAATTTAATGCCAAAGATGGTATGGGCTTTAGACTGCTTCGCGAGAAAGGCATCAAAATCGGTATTATCACAGGTGAAGATGTAGCGCTTGTCAGAAGAAGAGCTGAGAAGCTCAAAATGGATGAGGTGCATTGTGGAATCCAGAATAAGCTTGAGGTTGTAAAAGCAATTTGTGAAAAGTATGGATGTGCCCTAGAAAATGTAGCATATGTAGGCGATGATATCAACGACGTGGAGGTATTACAGTCTGTAGGACTGGCATGCAGTGTTGCGGATGCGATGCAGGCAGCAAAGGATGCAGCGGATTATGTAACCAAAAGCTGCGGTGGTAATGGAGCAATCAGGGAGATTGTTGAGATGCTTTTACGGTATCTTGATTAAGTTGACATAGTGTCATATTGTTGTTAAGATACAACTATTAGACAGGTATATGTAACTTTGAGTTGAATGGAGACGAATATGAATAGAGTATTAGTAACAGGGGGAGCAGGATTTCTGGGTTCCCATTTATGTGAACGATTATTAAAAGAGGGAAATGATGTAATTTGTGTAGACAATCTGTTTACGGGTAGCAAGGACAATATCAGACACCTGATGACAAATCCGTACTTTGAGTTTATCAGACATGATATTACAGAACCATTATATGTAGAAGTAGATCAGATTTATAATTTGGCTTGTCCGGCAAGTCCGATACATTATCAGCATGATCCGATTAAGACGGCGAAGACAAGTGTAATGGGAGCCTTGAATATGCTGGGGCTTGCAAAGCGTGTACATGCAAGAATCTTGCAGGCAAGTACCAGTGAAGTATATGGAGACCCGGAGATTCATCCACAGCCGGAAAGTTATAGAGGATGCGTGAATACGATAGGTATTCGTTCTTGCTATGATGAAGGAAAGAGAATGGCAGAGACTTTATTTTTCGATTATCATAGACAGCATAATGTAGATATCAAGGTTATGAGAATCTTTAATACGTATGGTCCGCGAATGCATCCAAATGATGGTAGAGTCGTATCGAACTTTATTGTACAGGCATTAAAGGAAGAGGCTGTAACCATTTATGGAACAGGTCAGCAGACAAGAAGCTTTTGCTATGTCGAAGACTTAATTGAAGGTATGTATCGATTGATGAACAGTAGAGATGGCTTTACAGGACCGGTAAATATCGGTAATCCAGGTGAATTCACAATGTTAGAACTTGCGCAGAAGGTGATTGAGTTGACAGGTTCTAAGTCGCAGATTATTTTTAAGGAGCTTCCGCAGGACGACCCAATGCAGAGAAAACCGATTATTGAACTGGCTAAGAAGGAATTAGATTGGGAACCGACTATTATGTTAGAGGAAGGTTTGAAAAAGACGATTGCATATTTTGAAACAATTGTGTAATGCAATTGTTAATGAATGGAGAACAAAGAATGACGACGTTTCTATTTTTGAAACAGTTTGTAGATATGTTGTATCAATATCAGATACTTGATTATGGAATGGTTTTATTTGCAGTAGCGTTACTTGGATATAAGATACAGAAAGACAAAGTGTATGTAAATATCAAGGAAAAAATACGCGTAATAGACGTTACGGTATTGCTGTTAGCAGTATTGTATGGTCTGGCATTTTTACGGAATATGTCTTTTTATGGAGTGTTCTTTAAAGTGTTATCTGCATTTTTGATGTTTTTTTTAGGCAGAGTATATGGAAAAGAAATTTTAAAACATGGTAAATGGCTTGCTTTGGCGGGATATTTTGTTATTTATGCTAATTTTATATACCGTTGTTATTTGTTTGGTGGAAAGCTCTTTGTATCGGAAGAATTGGTGCAGAAGGGAATATTAGATACAGGTGCGCTCTTTTATTATAAGACTGATTTGGCAGTAGGAATCATTCTTGCAAGTGTTTTTGTTTATGCATTTAGTGAGAATCGTTATTTAAAATGGTTTACAATCATTCTGGTTACAGGATATATGGTATTTTATTCCAATGCTAGAACAGGGATGTTGTTATTAGTGGCAGAATATTTGTTAATAGGTATTTGCGAGGTCGCAAAAAGAAGAGGGAGGATAAAGATTTCGGATAAAATTGCGAAGATGTTAGTTGCAATGATTTTTATAATTATAGTAGCAACGTTTATCTTTATTCAGCTTTTTGTAAAAGGCAATACAACTTTTCAACCTAATATTCGTAACGAAGCAGGCGAAATTACTTTGATGGAAATGTTATTCCATTCACGCCATGTGATATGGTGGGAGGTAACGCAGTATTTTAGTGAACAGAACTTTTTTACTAGATTAATAGGAATAGATTTGGGGACAGAGTATTTGCATAATTCAACCGGAGCCAGAATGCATAGTATGTATTTTAAACTTTTGTACGCCGTAGGATATATAGGAGTATTATTGTTTGCCGTATTTATTACAAGCATATTATCCCAATTGACAAGATGTAAGAATGACAAATTGGGATATATTTCAATTGCGTTATTACTTGTGTTTATGATTATGGGATTGACAATAGAAAGTTTGGAATTAACACAAATGAGCTGGTACATGATGTTATTTTGTGGAGCAGTTTTTACAGCGGGAGCAGAAATTGATGAATAAGCCTTTTACGAACTGCATATTGGGGGTCAATGTAGCCATTACCAATATGGAGGATATGAAAAATCTCATAGTGAATCATATTGATGAATTAAAGGGCAAATTCATCTGTTTGTCCAATGTGCATACTACCGTTATGGCATATGAGGATGCGGAGTATCGTAAGATTCAGAATGTAGCCTTTGTAGCGTTACCGGATGGCAGTCCGTTGTCGTTTGTACAGAGATTTCGCGGATACAAGGATGCAACGCAGGTGGCAGGACCGGATCTCATGCCGGAGCTTTGGAAAGCAACGGAGAATACGGAGATTTCCCATTACTTCTACGGAAGTAGTGAAGAAACTATTGCGGCGTTGAGAAGGCACTTGGAAACAGAGTATCCGAATCTAAAAATAGCCGGAATGGAGTCGCCGCCATACAGACCACTTACACCGCAGGAGGATGAGGAAGCTGTTCGTAGACTCAATGAATCCGGAGCATCTATTGTGTGGGTAGGACTCGGAGCACCGAAGCAGGAACGATGGATGTATGAACATCGAGACAGAGTAAATGCGCTGATGCTTGGTGTTGGTGCTGGGTTTGATTTTCATGCAGGAACCGTAAAACGAGCGCCGTTATGGATGCGTAAGCTTTATCTGGAGTGGCTGTATCGATTAACACAGGATCCCAAGCGTCTATGGAAGCGCTATGTAGAAACCAATGCAAAATTCCTGTATTTATCTATGCTGAATGCGTATTCCAAGAAGCATAGGGTAGAAAGTGATAAGAAGAACCTGTTGATATATGCACACTATTATTATCCGGACGTGGCATCGACAGGACAAATATTAACAGAGCTGGCGGAAGGATTAAGAGATTCTTTTCGTATTACGGTAATCTGTACGGTTCCGTCCTATACAGGAAAGATTTCTAGATATTATCGCAAGCACAAATATTACTATGAAAATATTAACGGTATTAATGTGCTTCGCATCAGAGTGCCGGAGTTTCGTAAGAACTTTCCGATTAGCAGAGTTTACAATATTTCTTCGTACTTTATCGCGGCGATACTGGCAACCTTTAGAACGGAGAAACAGGATTATATATATACCATTTCGCAGCCGCCTATTTTAGGGGGCTTACTTGGCATTATTGGAAAAACAATAAAGAGAGCAAAGCTTATCTACAATATTCAGGACTTTAATCCGGAGCAGACAATGGCAGTGAGTTATACAAAATCCAAGTCTGTATTGGAGTTCATGATGAAGATAGATAAGTACTGTTGTAAACGTGCGGATAAGGTAATCGTAGTTGGGCGTGACATGGTAGATACCCTAAAAAATCGTTTTGCATCGCCTAAGGAGCAGCAGTTTTTACCGGCGCATTGTTGCATTAATAATTGGATAGATGAAAAGGAGATTATACCATTACCCTCAGACCATGAGCGGGTGCAGGCCTTAAGGAAAGAGTTTGGTGTTGAGGGTAAATATGTCATTATGTATTCGGGAAATATCGGCCTTTATTATGATTTGAAAAATATCATCAAAGTGATTGAACGGTTCAAGGATAAGGAAGAGGTTGCATTTTTATTCGTAGGAGCAGGCTCTGTATTACCTGACTTGAAGGCATATGTGAAGAAACATCAGATACAGAATGTGTACTTCGCACCGTATCAGGACAAGAGCAATCTGGTATATAGTTTGAATGTGGCGGACGTTCATATGGTAGTAAATGCAAAGGGCATTAAGGGGGTTTCCGTGCCAAGTAAACTATATGGCGTTATGGCTGCAGGAAAGCCGGTGCTTGGTGTACTCGAAGAGGGTACGGAGGCAAGATATATCCTGGAAGAGGCAAAATGCGGATTAAGCGTGACACCGGGAGATTACGAAGCGATTGAGAAGTTGCTTGCACACTTTATTAATACTAGGGGGTTGGATGAACAGCGAAGGATGGGACAGGCAGGCAGAGAATATCTGACACAGCATTTGACGAAGCAGATTTCGATAGAAAAATATCGTCAGGAAATTATGGAGGTGAAGTAAGATGTCCATATTTCTATTTTTAAAGCAGATAGTAGATATATTGTATCCGTATCATTGGTTGGACTATATGATGGTAGCGATGGCAATTATCGCATTAGTCTACCAGATGATGCTGGTACGACCGAACATAAAAGGGCGAGTGACACTGTCCGATTACTGTATAGGGATGTTTGTACTTCTGTTCTCGATTGCCTTTATCAGAACGGAGTTTGCGGACTATTCCAACTTTGTAAAGGTGATGTCAGCACTGTTCATGTATTTTCTAGGGAGAATTTATTATGAACGTATTCAGGAATGTGAAAGTGCATTATCCATCTCCTCTTATATTGTAGTATATGCGAATTTTCTTTACAGAGTATTGCAGCATGGGCTGTCTTTGCTGTCAGTAGAGAATGCACGGGGTGATTTGTACTATTACGATACGGATATGTCCGTTGCAATGCTGATTGCACTTAGCTTTATTGCGATGTATGCCAGAAATACTATCCGTAAATTCATTACCATGATAGTCATCATTCCATACATGGTGATATATTCGGATGCGGATGTACAGAAAATCTTATTAATGGCACTGTTTGGTATTATGGTACTGTATGTATTGGAAATGGCAGGTGTTAAGAGAAAGGTTTCCGACTTTATGCTGGGAGCAGCGATTATCGGTTTGTTGGTTGTTGTTATGATTTTAATATCACCGGTATTTACGGGAAGCGAACATAATTTCCTGGTGGAGCTATTGTACGGTGATAATATAAGTGCACAGAATATATACAGCAGATACGAGGGCTGGAGAGATGTGTGGCGGTCCATCAGTGAGTCTGATACCTTGACGAAGTTCTTTGGACTGGGGTTAATGACGGATGTTCCGATATACAGTATGTACTTGAAGATACTGTATGTGATGGGACTTTCCGGATTAATCTTGCTATTTGCTTTTATTTTTTCAGTGGTATATTATGTGATACAGGTAGAGGACAGAAAAACTTACTATGTGACCGTGTTATTGGCAGTTATACTATTGGGAACCGGATTACTGACAAATAGTATTGAAGCGACCCAGATGAGCTGGTTTCCGATGATGTTTGCAGGAATGGTGGTATCGTCGGTACAGGCAGAAAGACTTAAAATAGGTTTTGAAGAATACGAACTGGAAGGAAATGAGAGAGCTGATGGTTGATTTAACAGTAGTTATTCTGACAAAAAATGAAGAACAGAACCTGCGCAAATGTGTAGAGTCGTTTAGAGGGATTGCAAAGCGATTTGTAATTGTGGATAGTTATAGTACGGATGGAACAGAGCAATTGGCAGAGCAGCTGGATGCAGAGTTACAGCAGATAGGAAGCGGGATATCCTTTTATGAGAATCTTTGGAAAGACTATGCAACGCAGTTTAACTGGGGACTGGCTAATACAGATATTACGACAAAGTGGACTATGCGCATGGATGCGGACGAAGAGTTGATGGAAGGTCTGGCACAGGAAATCAGCGACAAGCTACCAACGCTGTCTGATGATGTGGCGGGAGTAATCCTACGAAGACGTGTATATTTTATGGGAAGATGGATTAAGCATGGCGGCAGGTATCCGGAGCTCTTGCTACGTATCTTCCGTACCGGACAGGCAGTATGTGAGCAGAAGATCATGGATGAACACCTGCTGTTACAGGAAGGTGAGACGGTGACGTTTGTAAACGACATCATAGACAACAATACCAAAGACCTGACTTGGTGGACTGGGAAGCATAATTGGTACAGTAATCGTGAGGTGTTAGATCATCAACTAACGATTGAGAAGCAGTTACAACAAGAAGTAATATTAGAGAATGCGTCATCTTCAAAGCAGGCGAAAAGGAAACGAGTAATCAAAAATAATGGATATTATAGATTACCTAAATTTTATAGAAGCCATTTGTATTTTATATATCGTTATTATATTAGACTAGGATTTTTAGATGGACCAGAAGGAAAAATTTTTCACTTTTTGCAGGCATATTGGTATCGTTTTTTGGTAGATGCGAAAATGTTTGAGTGTGAAAAATATGGAAGAGTGATGGAGCAACAGGGAGATTTGAAATAGTAAAAGGAATGGATGGAAAATGAAAGTGTTACAGATTTCAGCGTTTTCAGGATGGGGCTGTACAGGAAGAATTGCATATGGAATAGATAGAGCTCTTGTTGCAGCAGGACACGAGAGTGTGGTTGCGTGGGGAAGAAAGAATACTGCACCAGAAGAAGTTTGTACGATTCAGATTGGTAATAAGCTGGATCAGGCAATGCATGGGCTCTATGCAAGATTGACAGATCATGCAGGATTTGGATCCACGATAGCTACAAAAAAGTTTTTAAAGGAACTTGACCGTATCAAACCGGACATTATTCATTTGCAGATTATGCATGGATACTATATCAATTTAGAATTACTATTCCAATATATCAAAGAAAAGAATATACCGGTAGTTTGGACGTTCCATGATGGATGGGCATTTACAGGGCATTGTCCATGTTATTGTTACAATTCTTGTAATAAATGGAAAGAGCAATGTCAGGATTGTGAGAGAACGAAATATCATCCAGTGAGTTGGTTTATTGATGATTCGAAGAAGAATTATATCAGAAAGAAAAATGCGTTCACAGGTGTTCAAAATATGACAATTGTGACACCGTCACGTTGGTTTGCGTCAAAAGTAAAGGAGTCCTTTTTCAAGGAATATCCTGTAAAGGTAATTCATAACGGAATTAATGTTGCAGATTTTAAGCCTACAGAGGGAGATACAAGAGAAAAATACGGTTTGCAGAATAAAAAGATTATACTCGGTGTGTCATCGACTTGGACAAAGGAAAAAGGCATTGAGGACTTTGCAAAATTAGCGGATATGTTATCTGAAGAATATCAGATTATTCTTGTAGGACTGAATCAAAAGCAAATGGAACAGCTTCCGAATACGATTATAAAGATTGCACATACGGATAGTGTACAGGAGCTTGCTATGCTCTATACGGATGCAGATGTATTCGTGAATGCAACATATGAAGATAATTATCCGACAAGTAATTTGGAGGCAATTGCTTGTGGTACTCCTGTGATTACCTACGATGTAGATGGCAGTATAGAGAGTGTACAAGAAAGTGGAATGGGAACGATCGTAGAACCAGGTAATTTAGAAGAATTATATCAAGCAATACAAGACATGACACATATATCAGAGAAAGTAATAAATCAAGGTCTTGTAATAGATCAACAGAAGTGTTATCAGGAATATGTAAAATTGTATGAAGAAATCTATCAGGATAAATAATGGAGGAGACAGATGATTGTACGACTTTCAGGCGGACTGGGGAATCAGATGTTTCAGTATGCTTTTGGAAGAGCAGCATCGATACAAAAAAATGAGCCACTTTTTATAGATGACTTTTCGTTTCAAAGAGATCCTTTGCGTGAATATGCATTGGAGCAGTATCAGATAGAAGCGAGAAAAATGTCAGGCGTTTCAAAGATTTATTATAATGCGTTATTTTATGCCAATCGTAAGCTGCATTTTGTTCCGCGTGGAGTCGCAAAATGTGGGATGTATTATGAATCTGCGGAATTTGTGCAAGATGATGTAGTAGATATAAATGCTAAATATTATGAGGGCTGTTGGCAGAATGCAGCCTATTTTGCGATTTGTGAAAAAGAGTTAAAAAAAGAACTTACTTATCAGGGGATTATGAGCCAGGAACTGACAGAGCTTGCGCAGAAGCTACGTGAGGGAACAACAGTTGCAGTTCATGTTAGACATGGAGATTATCTGAATGCATTTAATCAGACAATCTATGAAGTGCCAGAGGTTACGTATTATCAGCATGCCATGCAATACATGAAACAGCTCTATCCTCATTGTAGCTTTTACTTTTTTTCGGATGATATGGATTGGTGTGTGGAGCAGTTTGGAAAGGAAGAGAGCTGTGTGTTCCCGAAAGTACAAACATCACATACAGCGCAAGAAGATATTTATCTGATGCAGCAATGTAGTCATTTCATTATTGCCAATAGTAGCTTTAGTTGGTGGGCAGCTTGGCTTGGAGCAGATGAATATTCAACATGCATTGCACCAAAAAAATGGTATAAAGACACGAGAATGAATGATGGTGTGAAAAAGGCATTATTACAGAACTTTATTTTAATGGAGAACCGTTAATATGGAAAAGGATTTGGAACAGAATATTTTATTATCTATCTGTATTCCGAGTTATAATCGACCGGAAGAAATTAGTAGATTATTAAGAAGTATTGATATAGATATAAACAAAAAAACTGAAATTCTGATATGTGAAGATATGGCTCCCAAAAGAGCGCAGGTTGCAGAAATAGTTAAGCAATTTATGCAAGAATCTGCTTATGAGGTAGTATATCATGAGAATGACAAGAATTATGGTTATGATGCTAATTTAAGACAGTGCATTACACATGCTCGAGGTGAATGGATTACGTTTATGGGAGACGATGATGCGTTTATTCCTGATAGATTGAATGCATTCTATGATTTTCTTGCACAGCAGGATGAAGTAAGCTATGTGTTACGTTCTTATCAGAGTATACATGTAGATGGTTCTATAGAACTATTTAAATATTACGCGGATACCAAATATTTTCCGGCAGGATATGAGACTTATTTGGAAATGTTCCGTAAAAGTGTATTTATTTCAGGATTTACATTTCGTAAAGAAATTGCATTGGAAACATTAACTGACCGATTTGACAGTACTTTGTTGTACCAATTGTATGTACTTGCCGAAATCTGTATGAAAAAGCCGGCGGCATATTATGGGATACCGATTACACAACAGTTTGATGGTGGAACTCCATATTTTGGAAGCAGTGAAACTGAAAAATCGGTATATACACCGGGAACTGTTACAATAGATAATAGTATCAATTTTATGAAGAGTTGGTTTGTGGTAACAGAATATATTGATGAAAAGTATCATGTGGAATCAACGGCATATGTAAAAAAAGACTGGTCAAAATATGCTTATCCGGTACTTGCAATTCAACGCAAGAAAGGTAGAAAAGAATTTGCCCAATACCATAAGAGACTATGTGAAATCGGCTTGAATGTGACGGTTTATTATTATATTTATTATTTTGCATTGTATTGGTTCGGAGAGCATTTTTGTGATAACTGTATCAGAACAATCAAAAAAGTACTTGGTAAAACACCGAGATTATAGAAGGACATGGTAGAAATATGCAGAAAGAACAGTTGAAAATATTGATAGTTGGGGCTGGCAATTATCCAATTTTTGAGACGGCAATATATAAGGCATTTTTGGAACTTGGATATACGCAGACAGAACTATTTACTTGGAAGGAATATTTGGAAAGCAGACCGTTTGGAAAACTTTCTGAGCTTTCTGCAAAAGCACAGAATAAATTTCAGATAGGACCAAGAATTTCTAAAATAAATCAGGCACTTGTACAGAAGTGTGTTAGTTTTCAACCTGACTTGGTATTTATATATACAGGCATTTTAATTTTTGCTAAGACAATTGCAAAGATAAAGTGCAAAACGAACGCACTGGTATTTAGTTATAATAACGATGATCCATTTGCATCATTTTATCCGAAGTATCATTGGAGACATTACAAAGGGGCAATTACACAGTGTGATTATAATTTTGTATTCAGACATAAGAACGTAAATGATATTAGGGAACAGTATCAATGTGAGGCGGATATATTAAGAGCCTACTATATTGATGAGAAGAATTTCCCTTGTTTGCCGGAAGAAAGACTACAACATACACCGGAAGTGATTTTCATGGGACATTATGAGCCGGATGAGAGAAGTGAGTTTATTCAAGCACTCATGGATAAAGGTGTACAAGTAGGTGTACCGGCAGAGCATTATTCGGGATTTGCAAAGGAGAATGAAAAACTGACTGCATTAGAAAATAATAGAAAAGACTATAATCGCTATTTATGCAGTTGTAAGATTCCTTTGATTTTCTTATCAAAGATTAATCACGATACTTATACAACTCGTTGCTTTGAAATTCCGGCAGCAGGAGCATTTATCTTAAGTCCATTTAATGAAGATATGGCATCCATGTTTGAAGAAGATAAAGAAGCAGTGTACTATCGCAATAAGGAAGAGTTTGTAGAAAAAGTATGCTATTATCTGACTCATGATGAAGAACGCGAAACTATTGCAGAAGCAGGAAGAGAGCGTTTGCTAAAGGATGGTCATGAGGCAAAGGACAGGGCAAGACAAATAGTAGCAACTTATATGAAGATGAGGAACGAATAACAATGAAGATTATGATTGCGGTGCATACCTATTATCCGGAAAAAAATGGAGTACAGCAGGTAACGCAGTATATCGCAGAAGGGCTTGCTAAAAATCATGAGGTGTTAGTTCTATCAAACTGGTATGAAGGTATGCAGAGGATAGAAAACTATCAGAATGTTAATATAGAGCGACTGAAGGCAAAACGTAACTTGTTTCATATGTTTTCTGGAGAAAAGCAAAAATACATTGATAAGATACAAAGTTATCAGCCGGACGTGCTGATTAGTGTTTGTACACAGTCATGGCCTTTTGATTGGATAGTTAGGGAGCTTGATAAGCTGGATTGTGTGAAGATTCTATATACACATGGATATTCGGAATGCCATAAACATTATGGAACGTTTAAACATTTGATTCATGGAAGATTTGGAAAAGCATTCAATTCTGTGATAAATAGAGCGTATTATAACAGGGCATTTCGATATATCGCCAAATACGATTTGGTGACATATTTGTCAGAAGGTGATATCGGTGTATGGTATGCAGATAAGCATCATCTGACAAATGGTAAGATACTTGGTAATGCGGTGGAAGAAAGGTTTTTTGAACCTTTTTCGCTACAGGATAAAAAGAGTGAGCAAGATGGAATTATTAGGTACCTTTATGTTGCTAATTACAGTGACAAAAAGGGGCAGGAAATGGTCTTGCGTGCTTATTATGACGCAGCGTGTGAGCGGGCAGAACTGATTTTTTGTGGACAGGTAAGAAATGCATATTGTGAACAGATGTTGAGCTTAAAACAACAGTTAGATGCTGAAAAGGGTGAGAAGAAAGTTACGTTTCTATATGAAAAGACAAGAGAAGAAATTTTAGAACTATACCGAACCAGTGATGTGTTTGCATGTGGTAGTTTGATAGAAGCATTTTCCATTTCTCTTTGTGAAGCAGCAGCAAGTGGATTGGCTGCGATTTCTACAGATGTTGGTAATGCAGCAACAATTCCGGAGGTTTTGATTGTGCATTCACAACAGGAAATGGCACAGGATATGACCTATTTATATACAGATGAAGCAGAACGAAAGCGTAGAGGCAAGGTGTTAAAAGAATATGCAGATGCGAATTGTAAGATAAGTGACAAGATTACATGGATGGAGCAGGAAATTGAGAGATTGTGCAAAGAAAGAGAAACAAAAGTTCATTAGTATTGTGATACCTGTGTATAATGCGCAAAAGACTTTGGAAAAATGCTTAGATAGTATTTTGCAGCAATCTTTTGTAGATTATGAATGTATTTTGGTAAATGATGGTTCAAAAGATTGTAGCTTGGAAATCATCGAATCCTATGCAAAGAGGGATGATAGAGTCCAAGTAATCAATCAGGAGAATCAGGGAGTTTCTACTGCAAGAAATGAAGGCTTGAAGAAGGCAATAGGTGAATATGTGTTGTTTATTGATAGTGATGATTTTATTCCAGCACATTATTTGGCATGTATGGTTGGAAAGCTACATGAATATGAGGAGAGCGTATTTGTATGGACTTCTATTGATATCACAACATCGGATGGAGAGAAAGTGCAATGCTGTAATATTCCGTCGGATGTAAGCCAGCCATTGTACCGAAAGGATGTATGCAAGCTCTCTAGGTATGGATTATTAAATTCACCATATTGCAAGCTTTATAAGCGAGAATGGCTGATGAAATATGACATTTGTTTTCCAAAGGATCTTAGTATTGCAGAGGATTTGTTATTTAATCTTAGCTATTTAGATATTATTGGAGAATTACCTATTTTCATTTTGACAGATGTGTCATATCAATATGTCAGATATGAAGGCTCGCTAGATAATCGATATATTCCTAAGTATTGGGAAATTCATAAAGAGATTTTAGAAACATTAAAGAAAAAGAGTGTGGAATGGAATACTCCAAAGCAGGATATGCAGTTATTCTATGAACGATATTGGGATTATGTGCAGCATGCATTATATAATACGATGCTTGAACGTAATCCGATGAAATTACAGGAAAAGCTTCAAGTGAATAATCAAATTCTTCAAGAGGAAGAGGTGCAGAGCTGTATTACAGCTGTAAAAGGGAATATTAGAAAGAGTGAGTTTGTTTTTTACAAGTATCTGAACTATACCTGTTATTATTATTTGAAAAAGCTTTTAGGGAAAGGATAAAAATCATGACACCATTTTTAAGTATCATTGTACCAGTATATAATTGTGCACAGTATTTGGAAGAGTGTGTAGAGAGTATTCTTGCACAGAAATTTGCGGATTTTGAATGTATTCTGGTGGATGATGGTTCGAAGGATGAAAGTGGTGCGATGTGTGATTCCTATCAACAAAAGGATAACCGCATACGTGTCATTCATAAGCAAAACGGTGGCCTTGTAAGTGCAAGAAAAGCAGGAATAGAGGAGGCAAGAGGAACCTTTATTGGCTATGTGGATGCAGATGATTTTATTTATCCAGAAATGTATGCAGATATGTGTGAAAAGGCGCAGAATGGTGATGCTGATGTTGTAATCTGCGATATTATCACATATGTAAATGGAGAGGTAATCAAGCCTGCAAAGTCTTACTTATGGAATGGGTTATATGAGAAAGAACAGTTGATTCGTGAAATATATCCACGTATGTTGTATGCAGGTGATTATTTTGAATTTGGACTTCATCCGTCTCTTTGCGATAAAATCATTCGAAAGGATATTTTGTATTCGCATCAAATGAAGGTTGATGAGCAGATAAAAATTGGCGAAGATGCGGTGTGCTCGTATTTTTGCTTATTGGATGCAGAAAAAGTATGGGTATTACAGGATGCCTATTACTATTACAGAATGAATGAGAATTCTATGACACATAAGAAAGATGTGACAAGAGTAGAAAAGACGTTGCTTGAGCTGGAGTTCTTCTGGAAAAGAATAAAGGAGTTCCATGCAGAAGTGTTAAAAGAACAGTTTTGTTATTATACCGCATATATGCTGACGAATATTATTTATGATAATTTGCGTTTAAAAGAATACAAGACACGAAAAACAGAAATTTATCAAGAATATGAAGCAATGTGCAACAGCGAAGTCGGACAACTTTTGCTGCAGAGGCAGAAGGAATTAAAGTTGCCACAACAGATTCGAAAATATATAAGGCATATGGAGAGACGAAATCAATTGTCATACACATATGCCGAAATGGGTAGAATTGTTGCAGGAATTACCAGAAGGATAAGCGAAAAGCTTAATAAATTGCTTCGCTATCCCAAGTAATATTTTCTTTTAAGATTTTGGCAGGATGCCCACCGATTAAAGTATGTTCTTTGGTAAATTCTTTTGTAACTAAAGAATTGTAGGCAATGACACATTCGTCAGGAATGATGGCTCCCTTTAATAGATGGGTATGAGAACCAATCCATACATGATTACCAACATAAATTTCTTTTGGGAAATTTTTCGTACCTGAAGAATCGGTGACTGTGTGATTGTCGGAGTCCATGCAGCTGATACACCAGCCAAGACTGATATTATCTGCAAAAGTGATTTTTTTATTGCAGGAAACATAGAAGTTGTTGTTGGCACCGAAGTTATTACCGAATTGGAGATGACCACGATCAACATTGATTAGTGCTCCTTGTGCAAGTTTGGCAAATCCTTTGAAAGTCAGACTGCATTCACCGGACTTTCCGGTACGAATATAGTTCTTACGAAAGCCTGTTACGCCATCAACACCTTTAGCACCAATACGTATCATATTATGATGTATCGGTCCTTCAATATGAATGACACCTTTGTGAATGGAAGCAAGTTTGGTTTGATACGATATGCGAAAAGGCAATTTATAGGCCTGCTTAAACGGTAGAGTTTTGAAATTAAAATAAAGTGATATTGGAAAGTCTAAAATATATGGATGATTCATATAGGTCCTCCTTAAGTGAATTATAGTACTTATTATAACGTAATGAAAGCGAGATTTCTATGCTAAGTATTATTGTTGCCATTTATAATGTAGAAAAATACGTGAAAAAAACCATAAAATCATTGTTAGAACAGACATATCAGGATATAGAAATACTTCTGGTTGATGATGGTTCAACAGACGCTTCTGGGAAATTATGTGATGTGTATGCAGAGAAAGACAATAGAATCCAGGTAATTCACAAAGAAAATGGCGGGCTGTCAGATGCGAGAAATGTGGGATTACAGATGTCAAAGGGCGAGTATGTGGCATTTGTGGATGGCGATGATTATTTACATCCTCAAATGTATGAAGTATTGATGCAACAGATGCTTGCACATGATGCCGACATGTCATTATGCAGCTTTCAGACGGTAATGGAGGATGAAACAGTCGCATACGAACAGTCAGAAGCAAAAGAGGTACAAGTGTTTACCGGTACAGAGATGTATCACTATTTTGATCGGTTAGAAATGACGGTTGCGTGGAATAAGGTGTATAAAAAGTCTTTGTTTGATGGTATTTCTTATCCCAATGGAAGATTACATGAGGATGAATATGTGGTTCATCGTCTTGCAGGAGCAAGTAAAAGAATTGTATTTACAGAAGGAAAGTTGTATTATTATGTAGTGCGTGGCGGCTCAATTACGAATCGTTTGAATATGCAGAGAATTGATGATATGAGAGCTGCACTGGAAGATAGAGTTGCGTTTTTTAAAGAGCAAAACGAGGAATCGCTAAGTCAGGAAACAGCAGATAGGCTTATAAATTCTTTGATTATGTTTGATAAACAGGCACAAGATAATAAGGATGAGAATAGAAAACAGATTCTTGCAAATGTAAAACAGACAATAAAAGCATTATTGGAGAAAGAAACATTTTGTTGCACTGTAGAAGGAAAAAGACAGGCAAGATTGTTTTTATGTCAACCCAATCTTTGTTTTGCATATCGCTGGTGGAAGGATATAAGCTATCGGGGAATAGATAAGTTAAAAAGAATTTTAAAAATGAAGTAATACGAAGAAAGGTAGAAAAACGATGAAAACCATACGTGTTGGATATACAGGATTCTGGCAGGGGTTTGATTATAAAACTTATGCTATTCATCAGCTTTTAAGTAAGCATTATCGGGTAGAAGTGTGTGATAATCCTGATATTCTGTTTTATTCTATATTTAATCCTGTGTTTTCGAAAGAGGATGCAGTACGTGTTGGTTATATTGGAGAGAATATCTGCCCGGATTTTAACATTGCTGATTACGCAATCAGCTTTGAGGATATAACTTATGCAGACCGCCATATCAGAGTACCTAATTGGATTATGAATCCGAAGTACGATGATGCGGTAGAACAGATGCAACACAAGCATGAGAGTTCTGCGATTGAAAAAACAGGATTTTGTAGCTTTGTGGTATCAAATGGAGATGCAGATGCTATTCGAACAAGATTTTTTGAATTGTTATCAGGATATAAGCAGATTGATTCCGGCGGAAGATATATGAATAATATTGGATGTCCGCAAGGTGTACCTGATAAGCTTGCATTCCAAAAGCAATATAAATTTGCTATGGCTTTTGAAAATAGTTCACATTCCGGTTATACTACAGAGAAGCTTGTTGAAGCATTCGCTGCGCAAACGGTACCTATATATTGGGGCGATCCGGATATCGGAAAAGTATTTAATGAGAAGGCGTTTATTAACGTATTGAAATATGAATCATTAGAAGCTGCGATGGAGCAGATAATAAAGATTGATGAGGATGATGCTCTGTACCAACAAATGCTTCAAGAGCCTGCATTAAATAATATATCTTATGTTGAACAGGTAAAGAATGAGTTGGAAGTGTTTTTGCAACATATAGTTGAGCAACCTGATAAGAGCGCATTTAGAAGGAGCTTTGGAATTGTAGCAGATAAACATTTACAAAGTGTGCTTGTGAGTACAAAGCCAATAGAAAAGAGATTTTGGAGAAGGAGATAATAGATGCTTAACACATACCCGTATAATATGATACCTTCTTTTTTTATAACGGAGTTGCCAATTACAGAGGATATGCCTTATGAAATTGAAGAAATTCCGGCTAGAGAGTTGATACTCCCGCAACGTATAGATTTGATTGCAAAATGGATTTATATAGAGGCATATGATAAGAGACTCGATATGACATATGCAAAAGAACTCTATGCAAAACATATCGAGGCATTTTCAGAGGGGACATTTACAGAGCCGGGAAATGATGAGAAGAATACTTTGGAGAAGTATTTTACAGAATTTGATCAGTTGATTGAGGATATTAAGGTCAAGGGTTTTCAAGAAGAAAAGTCATTAATATTAGTTGGAAAGGGAAATGTATTGATAGATGGCTCGCATCGTTGCGCTTGTGCTGCATATTTTAATAAGACTGTTAAAGTGATTCGTTTTAATCAGTTGAATAAGAATTATGATGCTGAATTTTTCTTAAAAAGAGGATTAGATAAAGAATATATTGACCAATTGGTTTTAAAATATACAGAGTTAAAAGACAATCTATATCTGGCATGTTTATGGCCGGTAGCTTCGAATCAGACCAAAAGACAAGAAGCTATTTCTTTTGTTGAGAAAATTGGACAAACTGTATATGTTAGAGATTTGGGGCTTCGTTATCAGGGTATGAAGAATCTGATGCAGCAGATTTATGGACATCAGAACTGGGTGGGAGATTATACCAATCACCACGCTGGTGTTGATGAGAAAGCAAAGAATTGTTATGCTTGGCATAAGAAAGGCACATTTATTCTGTTTCATTGTGATTCTCTGGATGCTGTTATAGATGTAAAAGCAAAGATTCGCGATCTGTTTGGGTTGGAAAATCATGCGATACATATTTCGGATGATACATTAGAGACAAGACAGATGGCTCAACTTTTATACAATGTAAATAGCAGAATGCATCTGAATTATGCAGAACCTGATGCGTTTATAACTATGAATAAAATGCTGGAAGACTTTAAACAGGTACTGGCACAAAAAAGAGCAGATATAAGCAGATATCTTGCAGATACTAGTAGTATTCTGGCGATTTATGGACTTCGTGAAGCCGGAGATATTGATTATTTGACAGACAGCGAGATTACGGAGTTAGGTAGAGAGGATATGGAGAATCATCCAAGTCTTTATCCGATAGATGTTACATCATTATTAAGTAATCCTGATTTCTATTTCGTATATCAGGGTGTAAAATTCGTAGAGCCATATATGTTGCTGCGTATGAAGCAAATCAGAGGCTCGGAGAAGGACCCGAAAGATTGTAAGATGCTGCAAAAGCTTATGCGAAAAAGTGCGTGGGGAAGATATTACGAGAGTGGTCTGACAAAACAACGTAAAAGCAGAATTGATCGCTTATGGGAAAAGAAGAATTAGAAAGTGAGAAATGCATGGAAGAGAAGTGGACAACAGTAATCAAAGCCAAAACAGGTTGGTTTGATATCAATTTTAAAGAACTGATACAGTACAAGGATTTAGTGGGATTGTTTGTAAAACGTAATTATGCTGTACGTTATAAACAGACAATTTTAGGACCATTATGGTTAATATTAAACCCATTGATTACATCGTTATTATATAGTTTGATTTTTGGTAGTGTGGCAGGGTTATCGACAGATGGTTCACCGCAGATATTATTCTATATGTCTAGTAATGCAGTATGGGCATATTTTGCAAGTTGTTTAAGCCAGACATCGACAACTTTTACATCGAATGCGGGATTATTTGGAAAGGTATATTTCCCAAGACTTGCTATGCCGATTTCTGTTGTTATGACAAGTATGTTAGATTTATTGATACAGATATTGATGCTTGTAATAGCAATGGTTATTAGTGTGTGCACAGGCTATGAATTACAGGTAAATGCATGGTTGTTGGCAGTACCATTTTTGATTTTACAGATGGCTTTACTGGGATTAGGATGCGGTATTATCGTATCATCATTGACAACCAAGTATAGAGATTTAGCAATTTTGGTAACCTTTGGTGTGCAGCTTTGGATGTATGCGTCACCTGTTGTTTATTCGGTATCACAGATACCGGAGCAATATCAAAATCTCTATATGCTGAATCCGGTAGCACCTATTATTGTTATTTTCAGACACGCGTTCCTTGGAACTGGAGATGTACCTGTTATGATGTGGGGCGTAAGCTGGATTACAACGTTAGTAATTTTGGCAATCGGCGTAATATTGTTTAGTAGAATCGAAAAGACTTTCATGGATACGGTATAAGTGGAAAGGACATGGTTTGTAATATGCAAGATACAGTGATTAGAATAGAAAATCTCAAGAAGCAATATCGCTTGGGAGCAATCGGTGGTGGCACATTAACAGCTGATTTGCAAAGCTGGTGGGCGAAAAAAAGAGGTAAGGAAGATCCCAATAGTAAAATAGGAACTACTGCGAGGAATTCAGGTGATTTTTTTGCTTTAAATGGAATTGATTTGGAGATAAAGAAGGGCGAAGCGGTTGGAATAATCGGTGCAAATGGAGCAGGAAAATCTACATTACTTAAGATTTTATCTCGAGTAACTGCGCCAACTGAGGGAACTATTTGTGTTAAGGGGCGTATATCAAGTATGCTTGAAGTTGGAACAGGATTTCATCAGGAGTTAACAGGAAGAGAGAATATTTATCTGAATGGAGCGATACTTGGAATGACCAAGGCTGAAGTTGATGCAAAGATGGATTCTATTATAGAATTTTCGGAATGTGGTCAGTTTATTGATACACCAGTAAAAAGATATTCGTCAGGAATGTATGTTAAGCTGGCATTTTCTGTAGCCGCAAATCTCGATTCAGAAATATTGGTTATGGATGAAGTACTAGCAGTAGGAGATATGAAATTTCAACAGAAATGTTTAGGCAAGATGAGTGATGTATCACGAGGAGAGGGAAAAACAGTTTTATATGTAAGCCATAATATGGCTACGATAAAACAGCTGTGTACACGTTGTATTGTTTTGAGTCATGGTAAAGTAATTTATGATGGAAATGTAGATGAAGCAATTCAAATTTATATGGGGGAAGAGAATAAGAATTTACAGTCAAATTATGATTTGAGTAAATGTGAAAGATCAGAATATCAGCCTGGAACAAAGATACATTTAGAAAGCATTGAATTTTTAGATAAAGAGAGACCTGATTATTTACCAACAGAGAAAGTGAAAATGAAAATGAAGTGGTCAGCTACAGAATTAATAAAAGATATTCATTTATATTTTATATTGCGGTATGTTGATTCTTCAGTGGTTGGAATGGCAGAATCGGAGATATTGGGAGATGCAATACCAGGGCAAATAGGTGAAGCAATAGTTTCATTTGATATAAGTAATTTAGCAGATGGGATATATTGTTTTGTGCCAGATATTTATATTTTAGATAAAGAGTATCATCATCAAAGTTATGATCATCCGATGCAGAAAATATATTTTAAGATAACGTCATCTGAAGCTAGAAAGGGGATTTTTTGGCAACGTCAACATTATGGTAGTGTAAGCTTAAATCCGTTAAAAGTTGAAAAGGGAGATGAATAAATATGAATAGGTTCTATTTTGTAGGATACTACGGAGAATCCGTTAAAAGACAGCATTTGATGGATTTAGTGGATGATGAGGATGTAATACTAATTTCGGATAATATTAATTCTTCGAAATTAAATAAAGTTTCGAGTAAATTATTTAATTATTATCACCAGTGGAACAGAATTAAAAATAGAGATCCAATTGGAATCTCTATTTTCAACAATATGTATTCATTAAGTCAATATAATTTTAATTCCGAAGATATGCACTATATCATTTTTTGGGATTCTGCAATAAGTGAATACTATTCTGAGGCATTTTTTAAGTGGATAAAAAAACATAAAAATGTTAGATTAGTTTTTTATATTTATGATCAGATGAATAGGTGGTATTCGCCAAGAATTGCAAGAATGGCAAATTATGCGGACTTGGTTTTGTGTACAATACCAGAGGATTGTGAAAAATATGGATATCATTATTATCCATTGGTATATTCTTCATACCCATTAAATAATTTGAAGGTGGTTAAAAATTCTGATGTATATTTTATGGGGAACAATAGTGATAGAGATGAGACTTTACATGAAATTTATGAATATCTAACATTACAAGGGGTTAACTGTGACTTCAACATAGTTGGAGTTTCAGAAGAAAAACAGTATTATAAAGAGAAAATTACTTATAATAAGAAATTTTCGATGGAAGAAAATCTTTCACATAGTGTTGCTACAAATTGTATATTAGAAATAATGCATAAAGGTATGACTGCAGTTACTGCTAGATATGCAGAAGCAATTAGATTGAACAAAAAGTTACTGACTAATAATATAAATATAGTTAATGAAAAGTACTATGATTCTAGATACATGAAGATATTTAGTTCGATAGAGGAAATAGATGTTAGTTGGATTATGAAAAAGGAAAGTGTAGAGTATAACTATGAAGGTGACTTTTCGCCTAGAGCATTAATTAATGCGGTTGTCAAAATGAATATAGGAGAATAATGATATGAATTTTTTGAAAAAGAAACAGTTAAAACAGGCGAAGTATGGACTAATTCAACGTCAATCTGAAACGTGTGGTTTCTTTTCTTATTTTATTACATTTGTTGGAGGAGTGCAGGAATGTCTGGATAGAGGATTGATTCCTGTTATAGATATGCAGAATTACCCAAGCATGTATCAGAAGAAGGGGGAAAATGTATGGGATATATACTATAAACAACCCAGAGGAATATGTGTAGATGAGGTTGGGGATGAATATACGGTTATTGACTGTAATAATATACTACCTGAAAAAAGACCAAATCTTTCGATGGATTTTCTCACAAATGACTATGCGGTAGCTTATTGGAGAGAGATATGTAAAAAATATTTTTCATTAAGTGAATTTGCAAAAAAATATATTAATAATTTTGAAAGTTTATATTTGAGTGATGGAAAGAGTAAAGAGACATTAGGTGTACTGTGTAGAGGAACGGATTATGTCGGTGTAAAACCGTATAGTCATCCGGTGCAACCTTCTGCAGAAGAAATGATTTTGAAAGTGCAAGAGGTGTTGCAAAAAATAGGATGCAAATATATTTATTTAGCAACAGAAGATCAAACTATTTATGAACAGTTTGTGACTTGCTTTGGAGAACGTGTAATTGCGCCACAGGTAAAACGTTTTGCAGATACGGGTACTCAGTATTTGGCTGATGTAATAAAGGATACACAAACAGGTGCATTAGAGTATATTGCATCAATTTATATGCTTGCAAAATGTAATTCACTAATTGCAGGAAGAACCAGTGGAAGTATTGCTGCATATATTTTGTCGGATGGATATGACTATACTTATTTTTGGAACATAGGAAGATATGGTATAGATGATGAAGTGTTTTATGAACAAAAAGGAAATAATTAGGTGAAATCGTGTTTAAGAGAAAGTTATATACAGTGAGTCAACAGAATGTATATATATTGTATATACTACAGTATTTGGTACTTACATCAGCATTGTTAATTAGTTTTGGAAAAGTAAGTATGGTGTCCGGTGGCACATTGGGGGAGGTGCAAACTGCACTTTGATTTCGGCGAAAAAACTCTCCGAATGTGCAGTATCGGTATAGACCGCAGACTTCCAGCGAGATGACCATGGTAAGTTTTTTCTTATTATAACAGTTGTACATGGTACATCAAGAGATTACTTATGTTACAGGCAACCATTTATTAGGGCATAGCCATGCAATAAACCTGTCGTGTGCTCTTGGGGTGTATAAGAGAAAGAACGAACTTTGGTCAGGGCTGTTCTTTCTCTTTTTTTATGGTTAACTCAAACTTCGAACATAGATTTTAACTATGCACCTTGAAAATTCAATAACTGGCGATTATTCTGTTGTCAATTTTCAGGAGATTATGCTGCTTGTAATTTCGATTTTAGCAAGGGCGGTATTGCATCCATAAATGCATCTACCAGTTCATCGATTTTTTCATCTGATATATCGATATAATCCGTAAGCATGGTTTTGAACATTTGGAGCATCAGTTGAAAAGCCTGTATCCATGTGATATCAGACATTTCATCAGAAAAGTATAGGAAAAGTTCACCAAAAGACCGCTCATCCTTTGATTCGCGGTTTTCCAGAGACAACATCATATATCGGGTAAAAACAACTGCTGTATGTGCAGTCATTGCATCATAGGACATGGATCTGCATTCTTTGCTCAAGTGCAGATAGCTTTTACAAACTTTGAAGAATACCTCGATATCCCAACGTTTTCTATAGATACGGATGATTTCTTTTTCATCCAGGTTAATATCTGTTGGAATAATACAAAGGTATTCTTTCCTCTTGTTACGGTTACGGACATACACCACTTTTGCCGGAATTATCGCACCGTCTTTTATTACCTCTACTTTGACGGAGAGCAGATATCTGGAACGTCCTCTTCTTTTCTTA
Organism: uncultured Roseburia sp.; assembly: GCA_964387365.1. GTDB lineage: Bacteria > Bacillota > Clostridia > Lachnospirales > Lachnospiraceae > COE1. Next base: position 113,321 of record CAYLWP010000001.1, read on the forward strand.
TTTTTATTGTAGATGGATATTAGGGACATATCCTTACCATCATAGCGAAAGAACATTTTAGGAGTTTTCTTAACCATTCCAATGACATCATAGCCAATCTGCTTTACTGCATGAAGAGAACTTGGCGAAGTAAACCAACTGTCGAAAAGAACGTATTTTGCAGGAATATCAGCGTTTTTAGCCTGCTTTAAAAGTTCTAACATTGCCACCGTTCCTTTTTCCAGAGAAAGTCTGCGACGTTTATATCCAACGGTTCTTTTGTCAACAGCAACGGATTCATTGATTCTGTTTTTCTTATTGTCTGTAGTAGAAAGAAGAATGCTGTTGACAGGGAGAAATGTACAACCGTCCGACCAGCCTAAAGTAAGCATTCGGAAGCCATATTTATATGCATGCTTGGCGTGATCGTATACCTTTGCAAGAAGTTCTACCTTTTTTGAACGGTTACGTTCATACATGGAATCGTCAATAATTAGAACATTCGCACAAGAGGAGCAATAGCATCTTTAATGATTCTGGTTGAAAGAATGGTAGTAAAACGAATCCAGTTAATCTGAGTCATTTTCATAAAACGATACACAGTGTCCTTTGCAAAATTTGGTGTATTTCTATCTGTAAGAAGATTCATATACATACTTCTATTAGAAAAAATCAAAACAAACAGATACTGAAAAATTTCCGTTGGCGATGTTCCCTTTTGTTTGTATGCATTAGCTGATTTTAATGCAGATGAAAGATCAAACCGAATAAAAAATCTTCTAATAGTTTGTGAAATTTGGTTATTATTCAGGTGGTCTTGTGTTATACTTTTATTCATAGCATGAGCTTCCGGTTGTAATTGTTTCTAGCAACTCAATTATACCAAACCAGATGGTTTCATGCTATTTTTATGCCAGTTATTATTGAATTTTCAAGGTGCATAGGCACTTAATCAAGTGCGAAGTTTGAGTTATTGAAAAATGCAAAGAAGAAGATAAACTAGCTATATTATGGGGAATGAGTAGCAATAGGAGAATTACAACAATGAAAAAAGAATTAATAAGATACATTGTACTAGCACTATTGACTATGTGTGTGGGAATGATAGGATATTCTATATTTAAAAACTCTGTGCAGTTTGACCGAAAGAAGGTAGAACCATATACATCTGATTCTATAGGATATATAGAATTAAATGAAGAGACTCGGGTTACGCAGGGATTCGTAATAAAAGAAAGAAATCCGGTTCTTCTAGAATCAATAGATACCATTTTTGTCAATTTACCAGAGGGTAGAAAACAAGGAAGGCTTACATTTGCAATTTTAGATCAAGATGGTAATCAAGTAAGTATTAATCAATTTGACATTGCTTCATTGGTTGTAGGAGAATACGTACAGTTATCATTGAAAGAACCGTTTATGATAGAACCCAATAAAATTTATTATCTTGCGTTTATGGCAGAAGAAACAGATAGTGTTCCGTACTTGTTAATTCAAAATAAAATAAATCAGAATTATTGTAACAAAGAATTAGCGGTAGATGACGAGATTTATGATGGTACTTTATTGGTAAACTACCAATATGTGGGTATTTTGCCCAATGTGATAAAAGTGATGATTGCGGTAATACTAGTGTTAATATTGCTTGCTGGATATCAGATACTATTCGGAATCGAAAGAGAACTTACACATGGTATTATTATAGCAATATGTTTGTGTTCATTGATTCCATTTTTAGTATTGGGAAGTTATAATCGCCAATTATGTGATGATTTTGATTATTCGACTTTAACACATGCAGCCGTAGTTCAAGAAGATGGAACTATTTTAGATGTGTTAAAAGCTGCATGGGAGACGGATATTCACTATTTTAATACTTGGCAAGGATTATATTCTTCGGCGTTTCTGTTAGCGTTACAACCGGGAATTTATGGTGAGAAATATTATACCTTAACAACTCCTATATTGTTGCTGATTTTTTTCGTTACAACATATTTCTTTATAAAAATAGTTAGGCGTCTTTTTTGCCATTCGAAAAAAAGAATATTATTATGGACAGTTGTATTGACGACTACATTAGTGCAGGGATTACCTTCATTGAGAGAGGGGATATATTGGTATTGTGGTGCGATGACATATATGCCCTTCTTTTTTGGGGGATATTTAACTTTATATTGGTAATAGCCTATGCGAAATGTGATGGGAAAAATTCTATTAAATATATTGTGGTATCTAGTTTGTTATCATTTTTTGTATCGGGTGGGAATCATGTAGTAGCATTTATGAATATTTTATTACTCGTTTTTTGTCTTATATTATGTGTTCAGAAAAAAATATTTAGCAGTAATACCATTATTAATTGCGATATTTGGTTTTGCAGTAGTATACTTTGCACCTGGCACAGCAGAGAGACAGGCGGTATGTGAGAAGCAGACAATTTTCGGAACAATGTTTGCGAGTATAGTAGAATTTCTACAACTGTTAGAAGAGTGGATTAATATACAATGGATTGGCTTTATAGCAATAGGAACACCTTTTGCATTGGAAGTAGTTAAAACAGAAAAGAAAAAAGCGAATAGAAAATATTATCCCGTATTGTTCACTGGAAGTGCAAGCATTATTTTACTAGGTATGCTATGTGTACCATATTATGTAATGGGACATTTTGGCTCAGGACGTTTGACCAATGTAATCTGGATGGCGTTCATGTTGTTGTCTTTTGCTTGTTATACATATATATTATGTTGGTTACAATTTTATATAAAAAAGAAATCTAAAGTATAAATATATAAAGGCTGGTAAGAGAAGTTTTGTAACTATATTAGCTACTTTAGTCATTTGTTTTTGTGGAAACTATGGTGCTGAAAAGCAAGGAAATGTGATTGCTGCAGTGAAGGAAGTGTGGTTAACTCAAGAAGCTGTTTATTATGCGAAGGAAAGAGATGCAAGAGTAGAAGTGATTCAACAAGCGAAAATGCAGGGTGAGGATTATGTAGAAATAGAGAAGTTAACCACGTTTCCTAGGCTTCTTTATGATGGAAGCGATTTAACCGCTGCTGAGAATGATTGGACTAAGATTTCGATGAGTAGATACTACGATATTCAGATTGAACTGAAACACTAGATAGAGGGGTAGTAAATGGTTGAAAGTAAGATAAGAAATAGAGGTTATTTTGGGAGAAAATCTATGGTGTACTATATAGTATTATTAGGTATCCTAGTCGTACTGATTAGTACAAAGAAAGATTTATGTATTGATGAGGTGTTTAGTTATGGCTTATCAAATACTCAATTAGAAATGGTTGCAGAGGATGGAGTAAAATATGAGCCAGCAGCATTGCCGTATTTAAACTATGTATCCGTTTCAAAAACAGATAGATTCAATTATGATAAAGTATGGGAGAATCAGGCAGCAGATACACATCCACCTTTTTACTATGTGATTTTACACACAATATGCTCTTTTTTTCCGGAAACATATAGTATATGGTATGGGGAAGTAATCAATATTGTAGCGGCATTATTGATACTGCTGTTTGTTAGAAAGATATTGCGTTTGTTAACAGATGATAATAAGCTTGTAGAGTGTTTGACAATAGGATATATTGTTTCATCTGGTATGTTGGCGCAGATTCCGTATATTAGAATGTATGTATTGGCGAATCTGTTGATTATAGCTACAACTTATTATTGTTTGAGAATTTTTCAGCGTGCCAATATTAGAGATGAACTAAAGTTAACACTCATAATATACCTAGGAGCAATGACTCATTATTATTGTATAATCTATTCAGTGTTTATAGTAGCTTGTCTAGGTGTGTTTTTATTAATAGAACATAAATGGAAGCAAGTAGGAAAAATTTTGGTGATTTCAGTTGTGTCTGGAGTGGCTTCTTTAGTAACTTTTCCTACGATGATTACACATTTATTAGGTGGTAAACATGGACACGAAGATATAGAGAACTTAAAAAATACAGATATAGAAGAAATTATTAGAAGAGTGTCGTTCTATTTAGAAGATATAAATTATTCTATTTTTGGGAGTACAACATGGCTATTTGTGATTTTATTAGTTGTTTGTATTGTGTGTATTATAATAAAACGGAGAGGTAATGAGATAAAAGAGCCAAGAAAGATAGATGGACGATGGGTGTTACTAATTGTACCATCAATCGCATATTTCTTTTTTGTGGCTATTTCATCAACATATTTGATGGTAAGATATGTTGCACCTATTTTTGCAGTATTGTATATTACTTGTATGTATGGTATGTATTGTCTAATGGCAAAGGCGTTTATGAAAAAAATAGGTTTTTATATTTTTGTAATATACTTGGCATTTATTACTTGTACAGGTTGGTTGATTAGAGATAATAGAAAATGGGAGTATTTATGCCGTCATAGTACGCGGGAGCTGATGACCAATGTGCAAGAGCATACACAGGATGATTGCTTTGTTCTATATCAAGATGAAATCCCTAGCAGAAACTTTTATGAGGTATCTTCGTATAAGTCTGTAACGTTTATTCCAATAGAAGATACAGGCATGTTGACTGAATTAATTGGTGGACATGAGGACGGGTGTGTTGTATGTATACCGTACGATGCGGAAATTAGTCAAATATGTGAACTGGTAAATAAACCAAATGTGGAACGGCTTGGTGAAAGAATAATTAAGACCTTTTATATTTATTAGGCTACAATTCGCGAAAGTGGATAATGGGATACGATAACGTGTTACAATAAGAGCAAAGGAATAAAGAATAAATGAAACAAATAATGAAATCTTTCATATTGCTCGGACTCTTCATCACTATTTTATCAGGTTGTTCCGGTATGGAATCAAGCACGGCACAGATTGTCGAACTCACAGTGAATAATAAGTCCAATCCAATAGGAATAGATACTACTCCATACTTTAGCTGGAAGATGCAGGATACGGTGCAGGGACAGCGCCAGACTGCATATCGGATTCTGGTAAGTGAGTCGGAAGAGGACTTGCAGGATAAACGTTACGTATGGGACAGCGGGAAGCAGGAGTCTGATGTTTCCGTAGCAATTGAATATACAGGAGACGTCTTACAGGAAGAGCAAGACTATTTCTGGCAGGTTAAGGTGTGGGACAAGGACGGTCGGCAGACCGACTCCGATATAGCAAGCTTTGAGATGGGGAAGCTGACGCAACAATGGGAGAACACACATTGGATAATGGCTGAAAAAGAGCAAAATGTTGAAGCTGCATATCTCACCACACAGTATGATATTTCCTATAAATTTCGAATGGAATCTGCCCCTACCGGCTTTATCTGGGGAGCAGATGAGGGACGATACGGCACTTACAATTTATGGAAGTTTGACGTCAGTGGAGATACTGTGACCTTTGAAATGGCACAGATGCATGATGAAGTGGTATTACAAAGCCAGCGTGTAGAGCTGGAAGCGTTCGACGGACAGGCATTTTTAGAACAGGAGCATCAGGTTCGCATTCGTGTGAGTGATACTCAGGTTATCACATATCTGGATGATGTACAGATTTCTAATAGAACGGATATGGCAAAGACGCCTGTTGCTGGGATTGGACTTTGGGTAGAGCGCGACTATGACAAGGCATGGTATGACGACATACTTGTGGTGGATGCTTCGGATAGAATACTCTATCAGGATGACTTTGAGGATGAGTCTTCACATATGTTTTCGCCATATTATTTGAAAATAGAAGATGGATGGGCAAGAGCAGATTCGGGATATGTAGTAGTACTGGGGTATGAAGTACCGGCACCGATGTTTCGAAAAAGCTTTACTACAGAAGAAGGAAAAGAGATTGAATCGGCAAGATTATATGCAACAGCACTGGGCATTTTTGATATCCATGTGAATGGAACGGATGTCTGTGAGGAATATGCATCGCCGGGGCAGTCTTATTATTATGAAGAGGTATATTACCGAACATATGACATAACGCAGGAATTGGTATTCGGTGATAATGTAATCGGCTTCATGCTTGGACATGGCAGATATGATCGTGCAAAGGAGGCGTGGGGAGACAATATTGCGCTGTGTGCACAGGCGGTAATTAGGTACACGGATGGTACGAGACAGGTGATAGGTACGGATGACACCTGGTTGGCATATACAGACGGACCGGTCAGAAGTGATGATATCTATTGTGGAGAATACTATGATGCGAACTATGAGGTGGCAAACTGGTCTGCCGTATCCTGCGATGAGAGTGCATGGAAGACGGCAAAAATATATACAGATAGTGACCACTTGATTAAAAAAGCTGCGATTGCTAATGGTGTAAAGAGACTTGATACGTTACAGCCGGTATCCGTACAGGAGCCTGTACCGGGTATCTATGTTTATGACTTGGGACAGAATTTCAATGGAGTATGTAGCATTCGCATGAAGGGGCGGCCCGGACAGACGGTAACCATCCGATATGCAGAGTATCTGAATCATGATACCTTGGTGGACCAGGATGATGAGCCGGGTACTATCTGGACGCGGAATTTGTTTATGGCGGATAATACAGACTATTATACCTTTGCTTCGGATGAGGAAGTGATATATACACCTGCTTTTTCCTACAGAGGATTTCGTTATGTACAGATTAGCGGGCTTGACGAAGCACTAACTTTAGAGAATGTGCAGGGTCTGGTTCTGGCAACGGACAATGAGAGAACGGGATTCTTTGAGTGCTCGGATGAAAAAATGAATCGCCTGTATAACAGTATCTACTGGACACAGCTGAGCAATTATGTGGACATACCGACCGATTGCCCGCAAAGAGATGAACGCTTTGGCTGGACAGGCGATGCACAGGTATATGCATATACAGGAGCGTTAAATGCGAATACGGATAATTTTATGAATCAATATCTGTCATCCCTGCGAAGCGGCCAAATGGAGAACGGTGCATACTTACAGGTTTCTCCGGATTGGAAGACAACAGGTGGTTCGAATGGCTGGAGTGATGCAGGAGTTATTCTGGTCTGGGAGATGTATCAGCAGTTTGGTAACCGGCAGGTAATCCGGGAGAATCTGGAGGCAATGTGTCGTTATGCGGATTATCTGGTGGAGACCAGTGATGCGTTTATACGGGAACACGTAGCATATAATGACCATAATGCACTCTCTTATATGGATGCTGCCTGCTGTAATACGGCACAGTGTGCATATGTAATGGATTTAATGTCTCGGATGTGCAAGGCGGTGCATGAGGAAGAGCTGGCAGAGAAATATGCGGACTTTTTTGAGCAGTATAGAGCAGCATGGCAGGAGAGATATCTTGGAGAAGATGGCTCCATCGGTAACTGGCTGCCATCGGAGTATACTGTTGCGCTGGCTTATGGATTGTATCCGAAAGAGCTGGAGCAGTCAGGCGCGGATAAGCTGAATATCTCGGTGGGAGCAGCCGATTATCATGCCTCTACCGGCTATATAGCAACGCCTCAGCTTCTGAAGACCCTGTGCAAATACGGTTATGTAGATGCGGCATATCGACTGGTACTGCAAAATGGATATCCGTCCTGGAATGAGATGCTGGGGAATGGTTCAACTACGATGACAGAGAGATGGGATTCTGTATACAAAAATGCCGATGGCACGATTTCCATCATTGGTTCCTTGAATCATTTGGGACTGGGCTCTATGGGCGAATGGTTTTATACAGAGGTACTGGGAATCAAACGTGACGAGAGTCAGGTGGCGTACAAGCACTTTTATCTGCAGCCTTATCCGGGAGGGGGGCTTTCCTATGCAAAGGGAAGCTATGAGAGTATGTATGGTACGATCGTAAGTGAATGGAAGGTGGATGGGGACGCCATCCGTTATCATTTTGAGATACCGGCTAATACCACAGCGACTCTGACCTTGCCGGGTTCAGAGTATGTGAATGTGGAGTTGGAAGCAGGAATTTATGATTATGAAGTGCTTGTGAAATAATTAAACCCGAATTATTCATGAAGCTCTAATCCCTTCATGATAATCCGATATCTTGTTT
>CAYLWP010000002.1:0-53228 GCA_964387365.1 uncultured Roseburia sp.
TATAGCGGAATGTTATCCACATCAAGGTAGAAAATCATTTAACAATTACCTATAATTCTTCTTCATTCGTATTCTTTTTCCAATCTTATAATGCTTCCTGACCACGTTCACCGGTACGGATTCTTACTGCATCCTGTACTTCGTAAATGAAAATCTTACCATCACCGTAATTACCTGTATTAATCTCGGCAACAACCTTTTCAATCAGCTTCTCGGCAACATCATCCATAACAACTGTCTCTACCTTAATCTTAGGCAACAGATTTACGCAATACTCTGCTCCACGGTATTTCTTAACAACACCCTTCTGATTACCGTAACCCATAATATTTGCCACATTAAGACAATTTACATTTTCTTCTTCAAGAATCGCTTTAAGGTCTTCCAGCTTTTCAGGTCTGATAATAATTTCCAACTTCTTCATGTTACTTACCTCCTCTTATGGTACTCATACATTTAAGCAGTTTTTCTACTCTGTGCGTTTTACACGCAAAAAGGCGTCTGTGGACTCTCATCCTCAAACGCCTTTGTTTGATTTACATTATACACCTCTGGGAACCTTTGTCAAATGTTTTTTTAGATTTTTTTCACTTTTATTTCAATATTCTACACGAATCGGTCGTTTCAACCGCACGAAAAAAGGCCTATAGCGCTCAATTTATGCGGTATTCAAGGAATTTGTCTTCTTCCTGTGACGCGGTATCGTTTACCTCATAAAATCCAAGCCTTTTACATAACTGTTTTGATTTTTCGTTATCCCGATGCACCAGTGCCCGAAAGCTTGTCTGCTCCAGTTCCTCTCTTGCATACTCAAGTATTGCCTGACAGGCTTCATAGGCATACCCTTGATGCTGGTACTCCTTTCCAAGCATAAATCCAAGCTCCAGACCTTCAAAGCCATCCTTATACTCAAGACCTGCTCTTCCTATCACTTCTCCGCTTTCCCGCAAAACAATCAGCCACATACCGTAGCCATAAAAATGATAGACATGATTTATATAATCTTTCGTATATTCCTCTTCCCGCTGTTGTGTCAGAAACAACGGTTCCATATATTTTGTAATCTCTTCATCCGCATAAAGTTCATACAATCTGGGCACATCCTCCACGGTAATCTCCCTGATCAGCAATCTGTCCGTGGATAAAATCTCCCATGGCAGATTTTTCGCACGACGGTATACCTTATCCAGATAATCCGCACTGATATCAGAAAGGCTTTCCACACAATAGGCACCTGTGGGAATACTGTCCTGCTTGTTATACTCCTGCAGTAAGAAAAGATACGGTATCCCTTCCCGGCTGCACTCCTCGGCAAGTGCAGCATCGTCCGTCAGCACTACCGCATTTTCATACAATATCTGTCTGTTCCATTCTTCCACCGAAATTCTTTCCGACTTTAATACATCACTCAGATTCTGCAGCATTTGTACATGCCGGTTCTTCGACACTGTCTGCTCTTGCAGTGACAACTTTACTAAAACTTTCATATATATGATTGACGTTTTCCTCCTCCGGTATTATGTAACCTTCTTTATCAGACTTTGCAGTGGGATCTAATTCATCTATTCTTTGTTCCCTTCTTCTAAGCATCTCATCGACAATTGTTCGCATCTCATATGATGCCACCCCGAAATACTTCTCCGCATAATCTGTAAAGTGGTCATTTATCAATCCATACTCATCTATAATAAAATCTCTGCGGGACTGCGATACCTGGTATTCATATCTCTCAGCATAAGTTTCAACTAAGTATCCCTTTATCAGCCAATTATACTGTTCCTGTTCCGCTATGCAAAGATCTGCCAGTGTTTCATCCACCATTTGTTTATTTTCTGCTCTTAGTGCCTGCCAAAATGCAGCTTCCATTCTGTTTATCAGACTACCCGGCCACTTTATAAGCGACACCTGTCCGCTTCCGATTCCTTCTGTTTTCTTCGCAAATCGCTCCAGTGCACTTACTCCTACCCAATAATGATTTTCCGGAAAATAAATAAGCACCTGCCACCAATCTTCATGGCTGATTTTTAAATTTCTCTTCTTCTGTACTTTCTGCATACAATCCAGTACGGAAAGGTACAGCTCCGGAAACGGAATCGCAATATCCGAAACCAGCAAAAGCTTTAACTCATCGTCTATTTCTTTTTCCTTCTCCTGCACCATTTCCCAGAACAAATAGCTAAACAAGTAATCAATCGCTATATTCTTCGTGACCTGTTTATTGATATTCTCATCAGGAATGCGTGCATACTTAATGAAGTTTGCCTCATCGGTAAATACCTTCTGTAACAAGCGTTTATTTCTTATTTCCGCATGATTCAATACCGTTGCAATAATACCTCCCATTTTTTCCCGGAGTATCGCTTCCAGGTAACCCATTGGCAAGACATCAATCTTTTTCTGCCGGAAGCAATCCTGCATAATCGCAATCGTCGCATCTTCGTTTGTAATGGTTACTTCCTCACAGGCCAGTTTCTTGCGAATACTTTCCTGATACGTCTGTGTCTGAAAATCATCAATATTACACACCAGTATCACCTTATTGTGATATCTGTCTATCAACTCGTGTACAAAACCTGCCAATACGTTGAGTCTCTCCGGATTAGAGACCCCGGGCGGCGACATTCTCTCAATATCCTCCAAAACAACAATATCTTCGGAAGATATTCTTTTTATCGTATACTTCTGTTCCCGTATTTTTGTAAAAATGGTTCCTACAACCGGTATATGATCAAATGTCGAAAAAAGCACCTTATCCAAGGAGGTATTTTCACAATACATTTCATTTTCCAGCAACTCGTAAAGCTGCTCTCTACCCTCTACTCCGAAACAGGACACTGTATAGACATGATTGCTGCGATAACACATAAACTCTTTAAAGAAACGCTTAATCTGATAACTCTTTCCCTGTCCCCAGGCAGCCGTAACCACAATACACTTATCCGTTTCTTTCGTGGTTAGATAATCATATAATTTTTCCGCAAACGGAGTTTTTCCGAGAAACTCCAGGATATATCGGTCACGCAACAATCTTGCAATTGCCGCTAACACCAGCTTCGCACCAATGTAAACCACAATAGAAATGATTAATACATAAGACATGGAGAATACCAAAAACGGATGTATCTTTGTATATAAGTCTAATAACGTGTAACTACCTAATATGCAGCTTCGATAGACATCGTTTATAAATGCTGCACATTTTTCCGTACTGTTTAACACTAAAAATACTGTTGAAACACAAAATGCCAAAAAGGATATATTCGTTATCCACATTTGAACTACCTTTATCCCTTTAAAACTATGGTAAGCCTTTTTCAACAGCGGTACTTTATTTTCTTTCTCTTTTGCCATGATGTCATCCCCCGGTTGTAATATTATAATAAATATAGTACTTTACGTCTTCGATATTTTCAAGTAAACTATTATCGTATTTGAAAACAGTTACTGTTCACTCGTACCTCGTTCCAGTAACAATATTACCTTTGTACAGTAACAAAAAACGATATATTAGTATGAATAAAGGAGATTTATGATTATGGCACAGAATCCGGTTGTAACAATCGAAATGGAAAATGGCGATATCATCAAAGCAGAGCTTTATCCTGAAATCGCTCCTAATACGGTAAATAACTTTATCAGCCTTGTTAAAAAGGGCTACTATGACGGACTTATTTTCCACAGAGTCATCAATGGCTTTATGATTCAGGGGGGATGTCCTGACGGAACAGGTATGGGTGGTCCAGGCTACTCTATCGCAGGTGAATTTGCTCAGAACGGATTTAAAAATGACTTAAAGCATACAGAAGGCGTTTTATCCATGGCAAGAAGCATGATGCCAAACTCTGCAGGATCACAGTTCTTCATTATGCATAAGAATTCTCCGCATCTTGACGGAGCATATGCTGCTTTCGGTAAGGTTATCGAGGGACAGGATGTTGTTAACAAAATTGCCACAACACAGACTGATTACTCAGACAGACCGCTTAACAGACAGATGATGAAAACTGTTACGGTTGACTGCTTCGGTGTAGAGTACGCAGAGCCTGAACAGTACTAATATTGGCTACAGGCATGTATCGGGAGCTTTTGTTTTACAAAGGCTCCTTTTCATTTACTTTGGAGGTCTGTCTTGTGAGTTTTTGTAATATTGTGTGTTCAATTTATATGGTTTCTGTTAGCACATAAAGTTTTTGCGTTCAGATATTCATATTTCGTTCATAATTCTTTATAAAAATGTTCAAGAACTACACACGATTTGGTCACGAAAATTGATTATACTTAACTCATGAAGTTAATCAATAAACATTAACACAAACTCACAAAGTAAATAGCATTACTTATAATAACTTTTTCATAATAATGCCAAGTAGTCATTTGATTACTTGGCATCCTCCCTTTTATAAGGATATTGGGAATCCCTTTAGGCAAATCAAAAAGGTGCTGTGAAAAATGATTCTTTTTCATGTCCCTCTATTTCATATATTTTGCATCTACATACTTGGTTGCTCTGGCTTGTCCAAGCTTATTCACACTTCCTTCTTTTACCATTTTACCCACCACTGCTTCTACTGTAGTTGCACTGATATCCGGAAGAAGTTCACAAATATCAGCCTCGATATCGGTAATGCTTGCATTCAAGAGTATATTTTTGCGTATGTTTATTTGACTCCCCCTTTCTTATCTGCCCGTAGGAACATTTTTCACGTTTATGGGCAGATTGAAGGAAGATATTCTGCCGAGAAACCGCTAATTCGTCTGCCCATATAGGCATTATTTTACACTTATGGGCAGATTGAGGGACGATATTCTGCCGAGAAAACCGCTAATTCGTCTGCCCATAGGAACATCCTTTCGCACTTATGGGCAGATTGGGGGATAGGGTTTTGTTTAAGAAACATGCGCCGTCAAGCGCCCTACTAAAAAACACTCAAGCACTTACACTTGGGCGTGAAAAAACATGATATTGATTCAGATATCCCCTATCTCATAAATAAAAAAACGGTCATACTTATCAAAAGTATAACCGATTTTTTCAATTATCTATACAAGGCATATTTGCGCTTGTTATTATTCAGCCTTTCCAACAGAACCGAAGAGCTCCATCTTCTCCTTTACAGTAGCCTTGATTGCTTCAAAGCCAGGAGCTAAAAGCTTACGAGGATCGAATCCCTTACCTTCCAAATCCTTGCCTGCTTCGATGTACTTACGGGTAGCATCTGCAAAAGATAACTGACACTCTGTATTAACGTTAATCTTAGCTACTCCAAGAGAGATTGCCTTCTTAATCATATCTTCAGGGATACCTGTACCACCGTGAAGAACTAATGGCATCTCGCCTGTCTTCTGCTGAATAGCATCTAATGTTTCGAAGCTAAGTCCAGCCCAGTTTTCTGGATACTTTCCATGGATGTTACCGATACCAGCTGCAAGCATATCTACGCCAAGATCAGCGATTGCCTTACACTCTGCAGGATCTGCACACTCACCAGCACCTACAACACCGTCTTCTTCTCCACCGATAGAACCAACTTCTGCTTCGATAGACATTCCCATAGCATGTGCTACAGCAACTAATTCCTTAGTCTTCTCAATGTTCTCTTCAATTGCATAGTGTGAACCGTCAAACATGATAGATGTGAAACCAGCCTTGATGCACTTGTAGCATCCGTCATATGTACCATGATCTAAATGTAATGCAACAGGAACTGTGATTCCAAGAGACTCATCCATAGCCTTAACCATAGCTGCAACTGTCTCAAAACCTGTCATATATTTACCAGCACCTTCGGATACACCTAAGATTACAGGGCTGTTTAATTCCTGTGCTGTTAAAAGAACGGCCTTTGTCCACTCAAGGTTGTTGATGTTGAACTGACCTACTGCATAGTGACCTGCTTTTGCTTTTTTAAGCATTTCTGAAGCTGAAACTAACATAATTGAAACCTCCGTTAATTCGCAACTATTCAGTACCTTCATAATTGCGTATGCCTACCGAACAGTTACACCATTTTCTTTTTTTACATGTCTTATCATATCGCAAAAACCTCAACTTGTAAACAAAATTGTCATAAATTTAACGATATTTTTATCTGATTAACCTTTTACAATAATATCCACTGCCTGCTGTTTATTCAACAGCTCTACCTTGGTATGCCTGCCTCCGAATTCTCCGTCCAGCGTCCATGCGACCTCTTCCTTTGACTCTATCGTCAAAGAAGCGGTTTTGAAGGAATACATACATTCTGCGTCTGCCTTATCACTGACTAAGGCAGCAAGTGTCCGGTTAAGCTCCATCAGGTTGTTCGGGCGCTTGATTAAGGTTACCTCGAATAATCCGTCATTCAGCGCTACATTCTTGCCCGTAATGTTCTTAATACCTCCTATGGAGTAAGAATTGGTAATCATACCAAAGATAAAATCTCCCTCCACAGCAAAGTCTTCACTTGTCACTTTCATATGATAGGACTTAATATTCTGTATCTGCTTAATTCCTTCCAGCAGATAGGCGGTATGTCCCAGTATATTTTTCATCTCCTGAGAGGTTCCATACGAAACCTCCGTAAAGATACCAAAGGCCGCAACATATACAAATACGTCCTGATTAAAGAGTCCTACATCACAGGAATAGACATGATCTTCGGCTATGATTTCTGCTGCCTTTTTCATCGTGGACGGAAGATTCAGGCTTTTTGCAAAATCATTCGTACTGCCTGCCGGAATATATCCCAGCTTCGTTTTAAAGCCGGACTGTATGATACCTGTTACGACCTCATCCAGTGTTCCGTCACCACCACTGCATACAATCAGCTCATACTCACGACCCCGTTCCCTGACAACTCTTATAGCATCACCCTGGCATTGTGTTGTGTGAACGGTCACGCTGTAACCTGCCTTTACCAAGGTATCAATCACTGCCAGCAGATGATTCTTTATTAATCCCTTTCCTGCATGTGGATTTGCCACAAACAATGCTTTCCTGTACTCTTTCTCCATACTACCACCGCTTTCCTGTTATGTCCTTAGCCTGTCTGCCAGCTCACTAAGCTTTCGCAGCCTGTGGTTTACTCCAGACTTTCCTACCTTAGGCTCCAGGTTTTCTCCCAGCTCTTTTAGGGATGCCTCCGGATACTCCAGCCTGATTTGGGCAATCTCCCGCAGATTATCGGACAGATTCTGAAAGCCGTAATGATCCCTGATATATAAAATATCTTCTATCTGCTTTGTCGCCGCATTCACCGTTTTGGTAATATTAGCAGCTTCACAGTTTACTCTTCTGTTTATGGAATTACGCATATCCTTCAAAATACGAAGATTCTCCAGATTCATCAGTGAGATATGGGC
The DNA here is from genome assembly GCA_964387365.1 of uncultured Roseburia sp. GTDB lineage: Bacteria > Bacillota > Clostridia > Lachnospirales > Lachnospiraceae > COE1. The sequence continues at coordinate 7,342 of CAYLWP010000002.1, forward strand.
ACCCATGATATTTAATACTTCTACGATACCTTCACTTTCCTTGATGTACACAACCTGATATCGCTTTCTTGTGACTATTTTTGCCTCCACATCAAAGATAGCCAGCGTATCCTGTACCTGCTTTGCCTGTCCTTCGTTCTCACATACAAACTCCAGATGATAACCCTTTTCCGGATTGCTCATGGAACCGATGCTCAAAAAAATACCACGCAAAAAAGCACGCTTACAGCACATACTTTTCACTACCACCGGATGAACGCATCCTTCATCCTCCGGTGAATATTTAATAGCCTGTAGTATCTTTGCGACCGATTCTTCGTCTTCATAGCGGAACCTGTGCGTATCTTCTTCTAATATAATGTCTGTATGAAATAACTTTTTCAGCAAAAAAACGCATTTTCTCGCAACATAGGATGTTTCCTGTTGCACCTCAATACAATACCTTCCGTCTGTATCTGTGCGCACCGCACCTGTGTATTCCAAAATGGCGGCAAGCTCTGCAAGCTGGCAATGTCTTGCCGTAACGTTCTGCTTTACAAGTTCTTCCTTAACCTCTCCAGAAAATGACATCCCAAATCCTCCATGGCTTGTCACTGCCTATTTCACATCTCTATGACGCAGTGTTAATCCATACTCGCCCTGATTGCGGAATCGATTGAACAATTCACCGGCAAGGGTAACACTTCTGTGTTGACCTCCGGTACAGCCAATCGCTACAACGAGCTGATACTTTCCTTCCTTTACATAGTTCGGAATCAGAAAGCTTATCATATCCGACAGCTTATCGAGAAATTCATGAGACTCTGTATATGCCATCACATAATCCTGAACCTCTTTATCAAGTCCCGTTTTGTGCTTCAGCTCATCAATATAATATGGATTTGGTAAAAATCTTACATCAAATACAAGGTCGGCATCCTGCGGAATTCCATGCTTAAAACCAAAGGACACAATATTAATCATCAGGCTGTTATATTTCTCATTATTTACAAAAATACGATCCAGCTCGGCCTTCAGTTCTCTTGTAAGTAAATTCGTTGTGTCGATAACATAGTCCGCTGTTTCGCGTACGCTTGCAAGCAGCTCACGCTCTGCTGAGATTCCCTTAATCAAATCTCCATCCGGTGACAAAGGATGTATTCTTCTTGTTTCCTTATAACGCTTTAACAGCACCTGATCGGAGGCCTCCAGAAACAGAACTTCAACGGAATACTGCGAGTTCTGCAGACTTGCAATCACCTTCTCTACATCCTTGAAGGACTGACCTGCTCTGACATCTAAGCCCAGCGCCGCCTTTTGTATTCCGCTGTTCGGCATGGCAAGCAGCTCTGCAAACTTATCAATCAAGGCTACCGGCATATTATCTGCACAATAAAAGCCTGCATCTTCAAGCATTTTCATTGCTGTACTCTTTCCACCGCCACTCATGCCGGTTACAATTACAAATCTCATGTTATGACATCCTGCCTTTCCTGTGTGTGAATGTAACTCTTGTCTTTACTCAAATTTACCCAGACGGATAACTTCCGGCTCCAACATAACACCGAAAGCCTGCATTACCTGCTCCTGCACCCTTTTCATCAGCTCATGTATATCCTGTGCCGATGCATTTTCCTTATTAATCACAAAGCCGCAGTGCTTCTCCGATACCTGTGCTCCGCCAACCCGGAATCCTCTTAATCCGGCGTCCTGTATCAGCTTCGCCGCAAAGTATCCTTCCGGACGCTTAAAGGTTGAACCTGCGCTCGGATATTCGAGCGGCTGATTTTCACGCCTTTTTGCCGCAAGCTCATCCATTCTCTCTTTTATCTGTTCCCTGCTGCCCTTCCTGAGCCTGAGTGTAACACTGAGCACAAGGTAAGCTTCTTCCTTTAAGATACTATGCCGATAAGAAAATTTCATCTCCTCACAGCTTTTTATCACAATTCTGCCGTCCGGTGTGATGAGCTTTACCGACTCAACGACCTGCTTCATCTCTCCGTCATAAGCGCCGGCATTCATCACGATTGCCCCGCCGAGACTTCCCGGAATTCCTGCTGCAAATTCAAACCCGGTAAGCTCCTGCTCTAAAGCTACTCTTGCTATTGCAGCAAGCGTTGCTCCCGACTCACAGATGAGCCTTTCATCCTCTACCCTGACATCACCAAATTCCTTGGAAGGATGCAGGATAATCCCATCATAACCCGTATCACTGACAAGAAGATTACTACCGTTGCCCACAGTAAAGTAATCTTCCTCCTCTGCCTGAAGCAAAGTCAGAATATCTCTGAACTCCTGCTCCGATTGTAATTCTAAATAAAGTGCCGCCGGACCGCCTACACGAAACGTCGTATGAAGCTTCATCGGCTCCTGTATCAGGATACGGTTTTCAGGAATATATTGATTTATTTTCTGAATCAATTCCTGTTTCAAATTAATAACCACGCCTTTTTCACATTATTTTAATACTAACTTTGCTGCACCATAGATACCTGCATCATTTCCAAGTGTTGCCAGCTTAAATGCTGCATTCTTACATCCGTGGAACACATATTTTGCATAATTCTTTTCTACATACTCAAGAAGAACATCACCGGCCCTGGATACACCGCCACCGATAACAAAGGCTTCCGGATTCACTACGCCTGCAATGGCTGCCAGTCCCTTTCCGAGATATACGCCGAACTCCTCTGCAATGGTACATGCAACCTTGTCTCCTGCCTTTACTGCGTCAAATACAGTCTTGGAAGACACTTCACCGCTACGAAGTACGCTGTCCTCTGTTGTTGCTGCAAGCTTTCTGTTTGCCAGTCTTACAACACCTGTTGCAGAGGCATACTGCTCCAGACATCCGTAATTTCCGCATCCACAGCATTCTGTTTCATTATCTTCCATATGGATATGACCGATTTCTCCACCTGCACCGGTAGCACCTGTAAGAATCTTACCGTTTACAATGATTCCGCCACCGACACCTGTTCCGAGTGTAACAAGCACCATATTGCTGTAGCCCTTTCCGCCGCCACACCACATTTCACCTAATGCAGCCACGTTGGCATCATTTCCTGCCTGAACAGGCATCTGTAAAAGGCCGCCAAGAATCTCACTGATATTCATAACATCCCAGCCAAGATTTACTGCCTTGAACACAACACCTTCATCGTTTACCGGTCCCGGAACGCCAATACCAACACCAAGAACTGCTTCCTTTGCGATTTTCAACTCTTCCATTTTGTTAAGAATTGCTTCTGCAATATCCGGTAAAATCCTGCTTCCGTTTTCTTCCTTTCTGGTTGGAATCTCCCATTTTTCCAAAACAGTTCCTTCCGGATCAAACAGACCGATTTTTACTGTTGTTCCTCCAAGGTCTACACCAAAACAATACTGCTTCATCATATTACTCCTCTTCTTCTCTTCGTTTACTTAATGAATTCTGCACACGCTGGTACAGCTCCTGTGCAGCATTATAACCCATCTTCTTCTGACGGTGATTAACCGCTGCAGACTCACAGATTACGGCAAGATTACGTCCCGGTCTGATTGGAATATTGTGGCATACCACTTTATTACCAAGATATTCCGTATAATTCTCCTCAAGACCTAATCTGTCGTATTTCTTTTCCTTATCCCAGTCCTCTAAACGGATAACCAGGTTGATATTGGTTGTATCCATAACGCTGGATACACCGTATAATGTCTTAACGTCAACAATACCGATACCACGAAGCTCGATAAAATGTCTTGTAATATCAGGTGCTGAACCAACAAGGGTATCATCACTGACCTTACGAATCTCAACTACGTCATCCGATACCAGACGATGTCCTCTTCGAATCAGCTCCAATGCCGCTTCACTCTTACCGATACCACTCTCACCGGTAATCAGAACACCTTCACCATAGATATCTACCAGTACACCATGCACGGAAATACATGGGGCAAGCTTCACATTCAGCCAACGGATAATCTCTGACATAAAAGCAGAGGTAGACATGTCTGTGGAGAGAATAGCAACGTTATTGTTGATTGCTGCTTCCAAAAACAATTCATCGGGTTTCAAATCCCTGCAAAAAACGATACAGGGAGTTTTTTCAGATAATACCTGCGGATAAACCTCTTTCTTTTTCTCCTCATCCATACGTTCCATGTATGAATATTCCACAAATCCGATAATCTGTGGTCTTGCTTCTTCATAATGTTCAAAATAACCTGCCAGCTGTAACGCAGGTCTGTTAATATCCGGCTGTGTAATCTTTTTCTGTGTAATATCCACTTCCGGAGTCAGATTTTTTAAATTGAGCTTCTCAATCATTTTCTCAATACTAACGCTTGGCATATATAGGAACCTTCCTTTCTACGGGGTTTTCATGTCATTGCTTATCGCCACTAGTATAGCACATTAATAAAAACGTTTCCACTGTTTCATTGCAGTTCACGCACCACTATTCTTTTTCGTGTTTACGGAAAAAAGTATAGATTTCTTCCGCAACCGATAACGAGATTCCCGGAACCTCTGCAAGTGCTGCCACATCTGCTTCCTTCATTTCCTCGATGGACTTAAAGTACTTCATCAGATTACGTCTTCTGTTCGGACCGATTCCCGGAATCTCATCCAGTACAGAATGTACCTGCGCCTTGGTACGCAGGGAGCGATGATACGTTATCGCGAAACGATGCGCCTCATCCTGAATTCTTGTAATCAGCTTAAAGCCTTCAGAATTTCTGTCAATCGGAAGCTCTTTATTGTTAAAGTAAAGACCTCTTGTTCTATGGTTATCATCCTTAACCATGCCGCATACCGGAATCTGAAGCCCCAGCTCTTCAAGCACCTGCAACGCAATATTAACCTGACCTCTTCCGCCGTCCATCAACAACAGGTCCGGGAACTTGGTAAAGCTGCCGAAGCTTTCATCCATTTCGTTCTCCTGCATTTCCTGCATCTCATTGATTCCGTGGCTGAATCTTCTGGTCAGCACCTCCTGCATGCAGGCATAGTCATCCGGTCCTGCAACTGTCTTCATACGGAATTTTCGATAATCACTTCTTTTCGGCTTACCCTTTTCATATACAACCATGGAACCGACATTGGCAAAGCCGCTGGTATTCGAAATATCAAATGCCTCCATACGGTTTAGTCCGTGCATACCCAGCAGTTCCTCTATTTCCTTTACCGCACCGATGGTTCTGCCTTCTTCTCTTCGTATTCTCTCCCTATCCTGACTCAGCACAAGTGCCGCATTTTTTGCCGCAAGCTCTACAAGCTTCTCCTTAGAACCCTTTAACGGCACTCGCAATCGTATCTTTGCGCCCTTTTTATTGGTCAGCCAGTTCTCGACAAGCTCCATATCGTCTATCGGCTCCTGCAGCATGATTTCCCTCGGTATAAACGGTGTACCTGCGTAAAACTGTTTTACGAAGCTTGATAATATTTTATCGGCAGCCGGTTCTTCTATCTGTGTCATATAGAAATGCTCCCTGCCAATCAGCTTGCCGTTTCGAAGAAAGAAAATCTGTACGACGGTTTCATTTCCGTCAATGGCAAGTGCAATAATATCCTTATCCTCTCCGACATGGTCTGATATCTTCTGTGTCTCACCAAGCTTCTTCACTGTTTCAATCAGATCACGGTATTTCATTGCCTCTTCATATTCCATATTTTCAGAAGCCGCAAGCATCTTTTCCCTTAAGTCCTTAATAATCGGCTGGTATTTTCCATTAAGAAAATCTATCGTCATCTCGATTCGCTTGCCATACTCCTCTTCGGATATCAGTCCCTGACACGGTGCACAGCATTGGTCAATATGATGATTCAGACAGGATCTTTCCTTCCCGATATCTTCCGGAAGTCTTCGGTTGCAGGTTCTAAGCTTATACAGTTTATTTAAAAAATCTATGGTTTCCTTTACATTGCCGCCCATATACGGACCAAAATAACGTGCCTTATCCTTTTTCATCCGGCGCACAAGCTGCAGTCTCGGATAAGCCTCTCCCGTTGTCACCTTAATATATGGATAGGTCTTATCATCCTTGAGCAGAGTATTGTATTTTGGCTTGTGCTCCTTAATCAGATTATTCTCCAGTACCAGTGCTTCCAGCTCCGAATCGGTTACAATATACTCGAATCTTGCAATCAGCGATACCATCTTGTCAATCTGAGGACCACGTCCGATGTTTTCCTTAAAATAGGAGCGTACACGATTATGCAGGTTGATTGCCTTTCCCACATACATAATTGTGTCATCTCTGTCATGCATAAGATAAACACCCGGTTTATTCGGAAGCTTTTTCAGCTCCTCTTTTACGTCAAAATCCTGTGACATAACACAATCTCCTTCTCCTCTTTATACATCCTCTAACACATCAAAGGCCGTTCCCTTCGCCCAGGGACTTCCTATATCACAACGTCCGTGATGATACTGTTTTTTTGTTTCTCCCTGCTGCAGCTTCTCACTTGCCGTTACCTTTAGTCTGCTTTCTCCGGACTGTGCAAAGCTGTCTAAGAGCTTTACCATATTTTCTATATCGATATCCTTCGTATGTTCTGACATATGCATACTCCTGCCTTTCCCATATCTGCAATTCTTATCCTGCACCGACTCATATAATATTTAAGGGTACGCAGATGCGTACCCTTATCTAATTCTTATTGTTTCCCATTCACATTCTGATCCCATACAGAACCAAACTTAGAAAGCTCTTTATTTTCTCCCTTGCCTTCTGTGTCTTGCGTCTGCTTCTCGTCTGACTGTCCCGGAGCAGCGCCCTGCCAGGTATAAGGCTGTGGCTGCGGTGGAGTCTGCTGCTGAATCTGCATGTTGTTACGCACCTCTTCCGGTGTCGGTACATGTTCGTTCGTCTCTTCCTGCATCTTAATCTCTACTGTTTTCTCCTCTGCGGAAGTCTCTTCAGATGACTCTCCCTCAGCTACGGAATCCTTCTTCTCCTCCTCCGGCTCAGGCAGTCCCTTTGCTTCGCGGAAAATCTTCATGAATTCCTTACCTGTGATTGTTTCCTTCTCAATGAGATATGCAGCAATTTTTTCCATCACTTCACGATTCTCGCGAAGAAGCTGTAATGCCTCCTCATAAGCATCCTTTAATATCTGCATAACCTCTGTATCGATTTCAGAAGCTGTCTGCTCTGCACAGTTAAGGGCACTTCTTCCGTCAAGATACTGACTCTCTACTGTCTCTAAGCCAATCAGACCAAACTTCTTGCTCATACCATATCTTGTTACCATGGAGCGTGCTATGCCTGTTGCCTTCTCGATATCATTGGAAGCACCTGTCGTTACGGTATCAAACATAATCTCCTCCGCTGCACGTCCTCCAAGCAGTCCGACAATCATATCATGGAGCTCTGCCTGTGTATTCAGATATTTCTCATCCTCAGGCACATGCATAACATATCCTAAGGCACCCATCGTTCTTGGCACAATCGTAATCTTCTGTACCGGCTCGGAATTCTTCTGTAATGCACTGACTAATGCATGACCAACCTCATGGTAGGAGACGATTTCCCGTTCCTTCTTACTCATGATCCGTTCCTTCTTCTCCTTGCCGACAAGAACCACCTCAACAGCAGTAAATAAATCCTTCTGGCTTACAAATTCTCTACCTTCCTTTACCGCATTAATCGCTGCCTCGTTAATCATATTGGCAAGATCGGAACCTACCGCCCCACTGGTTGCCAATGCAATTTCCTGCAGGTCAACGGTTTCATCCATCAACACGTCCTTTGCATGAACCTTCAAAATATTGACACGTCCCTTTAAGTCAGGCTTATCAACAATAACTCTTCTGTCAAAACGTCCTGGACGAAGCAGTGCCTTATCCAGAATCTCAGGTCTGTTGGTTGCAGCAAGAATAATAATACCCTTCTTACCGTCAAAACCATCCATTTCGGAAAGCAGCTGGTTTAAGGTCTGCTCACGCTCTTCATTTCCGCCGCCATACTTGGAATCACGGCTTCTGCCAATCGCATCAATCTCATCAATAAAGATAATACAAGGTGCGTTCTTCTCTGCTTCCTTGAATAAGTCTCTTACTCGGGACGCACCGACACCTACATATAATTCGATAAAATCTGAACCTGCCAAAGAGAAAAACGGTACATGCGCTTCACCGGCTACTGCCTTTGCAAGCAGGGTCTTACCTGTACCAGGAGGTCCTACCAAAAGCGCACCCTTAGGGAGTCTTGCACCGATTTTGGAATACTTTCCGGGGTTATGCAGAAAGTCTACGATTTCCTGTAAGGATTCCTTTGCCTCCTCTTCACCGGCAACATCCTTAAAGGTTACTCCTGTTTCCTTCTGAACATAAACCTTGGCATTGCTCTTGCCCATACTGAAGGCTCCGCCGCTGCCTGTCATCTTTTTCAGCAATACGCTTAACAGTCCCCACATCAGAAGAATCGGTAAAATATATGACAGGATGGACAAAATAAGTCCTGAACCATCCGGAACCGTTCCCTTCACCTCTACACCTGCATCTAAGAGCCTCTGTGTCAGAGTACCGTCATCTTCAATCTTACCTGTATGATATGTCCTGATGGTCTGTGGGTAGAAAGGATTATCTGATTCCTTCGGCTTTGGATAGATTACAATCTGATTCGACTCAATCTGTACACTTTCTACTTCGCCCTTTTCCACCATTGCCATAAATTCATTGTAGGTAATCTCACCATTTCCTACTCCGGTAATTGCTCTCATAAAATAGCTGATGCAAAGCAGAGAAATCAATGCAGCAACCAGCAGAATCAGAAGATTCTGTTTCTTCGGATCCTGACCGTTTCCGTTATTATTCCCCCCATTGCCATTACCATTGCCCTGGCCATTCGGATTCCTGCCCGAATTGTTGTCATAATTGTTAAATTGATTATTATCCATAGTTACTTATCCATGCCTCTCTATTGTCTGTTTGCACGTCTGATACTATGTAGCATGCCACAAACATTTTATTTTTACTTCATCTTATATTGTATATTTTATCGTAATTATTCAGTGCCTTCATAATTACATTTTATCAACTTTAATTATAGAGAGAAGAAATTTATAAATCAACCTTTTCTTTCTGAAATAAAAATTCGAATTATTAAGATTTTATAAAAAATATCCAAATTTTGGCTCTCATAATTCAAAAAGTGCCTGCACTGCAAGCACTTTTAATCTTATCTGTTTACTTTCCGTTTGTAACAACCGGTTCGCTTGTTAAATCCACCTTAAGCTTCTTAAAGGTCTTGATGTCTACCTCTGTCAGCATATCAGAGGTATGAACCTGACAACCTGACAGCTTTGGAAGCTGCTCCATTGCCTTTTTGGCATTTTCATCATGTAGGGCTGATAACGCAAGCGCTATCAACACTTCATCCGAATGCAGTCTTGGGTTTTTGCTTCCAAGATAAGTTGTTTTCAAATCCTGAATCGGTTCAAAGGCATTCGGGGCAATCAGATGTGCATCTTCGTCAATTCCGCCCAAATGCTTCAAAGCATTCAATAATAATGCGGCGGAAGCACCAAGTAACTCCGAAGTTTTTGAGGTAATGATTGTTCCGTCCTCAAGCTCGATTGCCGCAGTCGGCACACCAAGCTCTGCTGCACGCTCCTTGGCTGCAACCGTTACCTTTCTGTCATTTGTGGTAATCTTCGCCTGCTTCAATAAAAGCTCAAGCTTATATACTTCGTTTTCCACATCTTCGCCAAGTGACAGTGCATTCAGCGCCTTATAATATCTTCTGATAATCTCCATGCGTGACGCTTCGGAAACTGCCGCATCATCTATAATACATTTTCCTGCCATATTGACACCCATATCGGTTGGTGACTTGTAAGGATTCTCTCCATAAATCTCCTCGAATACAGCATTCAATACAGGGAAGATTTCAATATCTCTGTTATAATTAACGGTTGTCTCACCGTATGCCTCCAGATGGAACGGGTCAATCATATTCAAATCGTTCAAATCTGCGGTTGCAGCTTCGTAGGCAAGGTTTACCGGATGCTTCAACGGAAGATTCCATACAGGGAAGGTTTCGAACTTGGCATAGCCTGCCTTAATACCTCTCTTGTTCTCATGATAGAGCTGAGACAGGCAGGTTGCCATTTTTCCGCTTCCCGGTCCCGGTGCAGTGATAACCACCAATGGTCTGGTTGTCTCTACATAATCATTCTTACCAAAACCTTCATCGCTTACAATATGAGCCACATTCGTAGGATATCCTTCTATCGCATAGTGACGATATACTTTGATTCCCTTCTTTTCCAGCTTCTCCTTAAAGGCCGCTGCTGCCGGCTGACCGGAATACATTGTTACCACAACGCTTCCCACATACAGGCCACAGCTTCTATACTCCTCAATTAATCGTAAAACATCCTTATCATAGGTGATTCCAAGGTCTTCCCGCTTCTTGTTCTTTTCAATCGCATCTGCACCGATAACAATCACGATTTCTGCCTGTTCAGACAGCTGTAACAGCATCTTAAGCTTGCTGTCCGGTGCAAATCCCGGAAGTACTCTTGACGCATGCAAATCATCAAAAAGCTTTCCGCCAAATTCCAGATACAGTTTATCTCCGAATTTGCCGATTCTTTCCTTAATGTACTCGGACTGTATTTTCAAGTACTTCTCATTATCAAATCCAATTTTCATAACTCTGATATGCCTTTCTGTAACTGTAACTAATCAGAACCCTGTTCTTCATAGTTACTTCCGTGCATATAGTGTTAACCTATGAATACAGTTGCTTTCAGCCGACTTTCTACCAGTTACTTATCGTTTTTATATATAATAGTTGCTTCGACAAGTCCCTTGAATAACGGATGTGGTCTGTTTGGACGGCTCTTTAATTCAGGATGTGCCTGCGTTGCAACAAAAAACGGATGTGACGGTAATTCAATCATCTCCACAATGCGTCCGTCCGGTGATAAACCGCACAGCTTCAGTCCATTCTGAGCTAAGTCCTCACGATAATCATTATTGACCTCATAACGATGTCTGTGACGTTCCTTGATATTCTCATCACCGTAAAGTGCAAACGCCTTGGAATCCTTGTCCAAAATACACGGATAAGAGCCAAGTCTTAACGTTCCGCCGATATTCTCTATACCATTCTGGTCCGGCATCAATGCAATAACCGGATGTGTGGTATTGGGATTTAATTCGATACTATGAGCATCACTATATCCTACCACATTTCTTGCATATTCTACAATAGATAACTGCATTCCGAGACAAATTCCAAGGAATGGTATCTGATTGACTCTGGCATGGTTAATTGCATCTATCATACCTTCAATGCCACGGTCACCGAAGCCGCCCGGTACCAGAACACCGTCGACTCCCTTAAGAACCTCTGCTACATTATCCTTATTCACCTGCTCAGAATCTACCCATCTGATATTTACGGTACAGTGCTGTGGAATACCGCCATGCTTCAAAGCCTCCACTACACTGATATATGCGTCGTGCAGCTGTGTATACTTACCTACAAGAGCAATCTCAACCTCCTGTGTAGGATCATAGAGATCGTCTACCATCTTCTTCCACTCTGTCAAATCCGGCTCCGGACAGTCAAGGTGCAGACATTCGCAGGCAACCTCTGCCAGATGCTCTCTCTCCATTGCAAGAGGGGCTTCATATAAATACTTAACATCAAGATTCTGTAAAACATGGGAACTTGGCACATTACAGAAAAGAGCAATCTTATCCTTAATGCTCTGATCCATCGGATGCTCACTACGGCATACGATAATATCCGGCCGGATACCCATTCCCTGCAGTTCCTTGACACTTGCCTGTGTCGGCTTTGTCTTCATTTCCTGAGAAGCACTCAGATAAGGAATCAGGGTAACATGTATTAATATTGCATTTTCATGACCAACCTCATGCTGGAACTGACGAATAGACTCCAAAAACGGCTGGCTCTCGATATCGCCAACGGTTCCTCCAACCTCAATAATAGCAATTCTCATATCGTCGGAATCTTCTTCACTGCGATAGAAACGACTTTTAATCTCGTTCGTAATATGTGGAATTACCTGAACGGTTCCTCCGCCATAATCTCCGCGTCTCTCTCTCTGAAGCACTGACCAGTACACCTTACCGGTAGTTACATTCGAGTTCTTACCGAGACTTTCATCAATAAATCTTTCATAATGACCAAGATCAAGATCGGTTTCTGCACCATCATCCGTAACAAAAACCTCTCCATGCTGAATAGGGTTCATGGTACCCGGGTCGATATTGATATAAGGATCAAACTTCTGCATCGTAACCTTATATCCACGAGCCTTCAAAAGACGACCTAACGAAGCCGCCGTAATTCCTTTTCCTAATCCGGAAACAACTCCACCTGTAACAAATACATATTTAACCGGCATATACAATTCCTTTCATAGCTATGCATGTTCTGTGCATGAAAACGCACGATTTACCACTCACATCAGTGTATTATACAACGGTGTTTTTCAAAATTCTACTACTTTTTACTGTTTTTCCTTTGCAACATTTTGCTAATTATTATTTGTACATTATAACGCATAATAGTTTTATGTAAACGCACAAAAAAAGAGCCGTACACTCTTGTTGAGTATAGCGACTCTCTCTTTCCTTTACCATGTAAAGGTAATAATGGAATGTTTATCAATTGTGAGCTTCTCGCTGAATTTATCGCCTTCACTGAGGACAAATTCCACATCCTTCTCTGTTCTGTTTAAAAGCACTAAAACCTTGCTTCCGTCAGGATTCTTACACGCTGTTGCTTCAATATCCGGCGAAAACCTTGACACAAGAATTCTTCTGGCTCCCGGCTGAATAAATCTGCTGAAATGACCAATATAATAATAGGATAACTTTATGTCAATACTATCCTGTTCCGTATCACACATAACCGGAGCATCACAATAGTTTCCTACATGATTCGGTCCACCCTGCTGATTTAAAATCAGATTCCAGTCAATGAATCCGTTCATACCCGCATTGAAATTGCCAATGATATCATGCGCATACATTTCTGCATGTCCCACCTGATTCTCAGAGGCAAATCTTGAATACTCTACACAGCCTTCCGTAAAGATTAATTCCTTATCCGGATATCGTCTGTTTACTTCATTCAGAGCATCAAAGTGGTCTCCTGAGTACCAGTGAAAGGCAATTCCGTCAATCTTCTCATCGGCACCTTCTACGGCAAAGCTTTCCTCTACTCTGTCGAGAATGATATCTTTATTGTGATCCCAGATGCTGATTTTTACATCCTTGTGATTCTCTTTATCCAGTGCCGCGCGAAGATAATTGCATGCAAACTCTGCTTCCTCTGTCGCTGAATAAACGCATGAATCCCATGTCTGCACTGCTGCCGGCTCGTTTTGTACGGTTAACCTCTGAATATGAATACCTTCCTGCTCATATGCGGTAACATACTTTGCAACCATGGCTGCCCACATATCGTAGTATTCTTTCTTTAACTTTCCGCCATGATTCATCTCATTATTTGTTTTCATAAAAGCAGGCGGACTCCACGGAGATGCCAATAACTGAATTTCTCCGTTTTTTTCTAATGCCGCTTTTATAAACGGGATAATGTATTTTTTATCCCGCTCGATGGTAAAGGTTTTTAATTCCTTATCCGCCCCATCTTCCACATATGCATAATTTCCTAATGCAAAATCACAGCTCTGAATATGGGATCTGCAAAAGTTATACTTGTTTCCGTTTTCTCCAAAATAACAGTCCAGTAATTGTTTTTGCTTCTCTTGGCTCATCTGTGAGTAGGTATAGGCTGATGCTTCCGTAAAAGCACCGCCCATTCCGAGAATTTCCTGATACATAGTCTCAGGATAGATTCTTACCTGTCTCATTTCTTCTCTTGAGCCTTCTCCAAACTGCACTGTTTTTTCACATAATCGCGCTTCTTTGCCCGTTGTGTAACATTTCATCGTTGTCAGCCTCTCTTTGTCAGGATATTATTCAGCGATTAAAATCATTACATCGCTTAATTCGTCTGTATAAACTGCTACATTTCCTATCTCATTAACCACTGTTGTTTTGTTTAACTGATAAGAACCTGTTAATAAATTAACCTGGAAGATATATGCGGTCTTTCCTGTATATTCCTGTCCAAGGTTCATATGCATACCGATTGCGGAAGGAAGCTTTTCCTTCAGGAACGGCTTAATATGGAACGCTGCAAAGCCTTCTGTAAAGGTATCAAGCTTCTTCATGGAAGTACTTATGTTAAGCTCTTTCCATGCAGCTTCATTCATAACAGACAAATCCATACTAAAGCCTATACCATTTCCAAGATGTGCCAATAAGTAGAGATTTCTTCCGTAATACTTTCTAAGCAGCTCATGTCTTAATCTGGCTTCTTCATCATTGAAGTGCAGCGTAATATTTGTTGCATCTTCTATTACAGAGGACGCTAACGGAACTCTCTGTGGCTGTATCTGTACAATCGGAGAACTGCTTGTGTTGTTATGAGAACTGCCTACGCTGCTACTGCTGCTGCCCGGCTTCTGCTCCTCTTGTATTTCGTCGGAGGGCTCTGACGGTTCTTCCGGCTTTATCGGCTCCTCAGGCTCTGATGGTTCAACCGGTTCTGTCTCATTTGATTTCACAAGAGTCATTTCCGCATAATCGTAATTTACCCAGTTATCCCAGGAATCGGATACCGCACCGCTGACTACTACTTCATGATATCCCTTTGTTAATTCCACTGTGAACTTACCAAAGGAAACATCATTCCAGGCCTTTCCTTCATTCGGAAGAATAAAGAAATGAGAAGCCTCACCATCAACCTGATATGCTACCGTAATGTTTGCACCGTTTCCGTTCATGGCAACAGCAAATTCATACTCTCCGTCCTTTGGCGCATATACGGTATACGCATTCCAGGTAACACCTGCCTTCTTAATCTCTGCTCCTTCTGCCATAGATGTGGCATTACACATTCCGCCTACGCCATAGCCGGCAGAATAGAAATACTGTGCTTCCACTGCTTCTGCATCTGACTTAACAGAGTGGAAATTATAATGCTCTGTTTCAAATCGCAGGGTTCCTGTTTCGGTATCCGTTTCCACTACCGGATAGTTTGCAAGCTGTATGTAATCGTAATTAATCCAGCCCTCACCCATAGCTCCTGTTAATGCAATCTGATTCTCACCTGCCCGGAGAGTTACTACTTCATAGAAGGAATGCATTCTGTTCCATGCTCTGTCTTCAGATACTGTCGGAACCTGAATGATCCTAGCTGCTTCCTCGTTTACTCTCATTAAGATTTCTTTATCATCGTCGCCATTATAGGTTACAAAAATCGGGTAATCTCCCTCTGCCGGAACATTTACCGTAAATGCTACATAACGGTAATCGCTCCAGTCTTCCTTGGCATCCTCGGCCTTTACATTGAAGTTTTCAATGTATCCTACTGCCTTCTTGCCGGAATAGAAGTCCTGAACATCAATGGAACCACCATGGATTTCTGCCTTTTCTGCTTCATAAATTGTATATCCGCTATACGTTTCGGCTGCGCCCTGAAGCTCCAGCTCAATATAGTCAACGTTTGCCCAATCCGGCTCGTTTTCTAATGTTCCTGCAATCTTTAAGGTATTAAAGCCCTTCTCCAAAGTAACATCGAAGGATACGGAATTCATACGATCCCACGGTGCACCCTGATTGTTAATCTCAAGTACCTGTGCTTCCTGATTGTTTAACTGATACAGTGCACGCATGCCGTCTGCACCGTTTCCGTTATATCCCCATGTTACTGTATAATTTTCTTTTGTCTCAGAATATAAGGTAAATACAACATATTTGATGTTGCTCCAATCAGCCTTTACATCATCTAAGGCTGTTGTGGAATCAAGATAACCGATACCCTTTCCATTAGAATAGAAGCTCTGGGATTCTACCTTTCCTGTATGGAAATAATTTTCTCCTTCAAAACGCTTCCTGCCATTATTTTCATTTAATGGGCTGTCGCATAAATCAATGCTGTCGTAATTAATCCAGCCGGTGTTATTTAGTACACCGGAAAAGCGAATATGATTCTCACCTTTTACCAGATTCACTCTGATATACTTTTCAAGCATGGCATCCCACTGCCCGCCTGCCTGTTTCTCAATACTAAGAACCTCTACCGGATTGTCATTAACCTGATATGCAATATTCTTGTCATCATCACCATTATAGTTAATAACAAACTCATATACGCCATCCTTTGCTACTTCTACTGTAAAGTCTACATGCTTCACATTAGCAAGCTTGTCACTTACCTCTGCGCCATCACAGAAATTATTCAGTTCGGTTACTGCAAGCTTTCCGGAATAGAATCCCTGTTCTTCCTTTCTTGCGCCTTCTCCGACAAGTTCTGCATCTTCTGCCTCGTATCTTGTCCATCCGCTATGGATTGCAAGCTCGGCGGCACCTGCATTCACGCCCTCGCTGTTATACAGATAGAATGGAGTTGCCTTCTCTACTACATGTGCAGTTGTCTTAAGAGCCTCTCCTGCTTCCTCATCAACAACAACATAGTACTGTTCAGCCTTTGACTTCAAGGTAATCTGAATCTGGTTTGCTTTTACCGGATAGAACTTTTCTGCATCAGTAATACGCTCTCCATCTGCATAAAGCTTCTTGTCATCCTCATGAACAGAAAGATAAAAACCTGTCTCTGTATTCTGTAACGATACTGTTTCATCGCTGTTTACAGTCAGCTTCCACATATAGGAAGATTTCTCTTCCGGTGTATCCACAGCAGTTGCAGCTAATCCTTCATCTGTTTCCACAACAATCTTTCCTGTTTCCACGGTAGAAAGATAATACTCACCCTCTTCTACCTCTATGTAGTCAGGCTTTAAGCTGTGTGCAACGGCAGGCTTAGCATAAAAGCTGCTTACCACATCAATCAGTCCCTGATTCGGCTCTACTTCGTCCATTCGGCTATACCATTCCTGCATTTCTGCAAGCGTAGCATTCTTTAAGTCGATTCCATCCTCGAACTCAGGAGTATGATGATATAAGCCCCAGTTTCCATAGCTTTCTATGGTTTTATATGTCCAGGTTGTCCAGTTAATTCCTGCCTCTGTTAATAACGCAAGTCCTTCTTCCCATGCATCCGGATTATTGAAGTATGAGAACTCTCCTAAATAGCTTGGCACATTATAATCTGCTGACGCAATGGAGTTCAGCTTTGTCTGCATATTAGTGATCTGTGCGCCATTTACATTATCATAATCATCATACAGATAATTATGATACTCATACATGATATTCTCCCAGCCATAAGCAAACGGATGCGGTAAATCAACAGGATCCCATGTTGCTTCCATAATGATTACATGGTCCTTATCCACACTTCTGATGGTATCATAGGCGATATCATAGATATCCCAAAGCATGGAATGAAGCTCATCTTCTCCGCTTGTCAGCACAGAGTTATAACGATAGGTACAGTACGGCTCATTCAACAGGTCATATCCTGCAATACCCGGATTACCCTCGTATCTTTCTGCGATAACTTTCCATATATCGTAGAAAAGTTCCTGATTGCTTTCTGCATCATCTCCGAAAAAGAACTCGGAAGCAGCTTCCTTATTGTCCTTACCGTCTACCCCGGAATGATCACTGCCATTCTGTGAACCCGGTGCACCATGAAAATCTAAAATAACATACATACCTCTTGCATTTGCTTCTGTGATAAACCAGTCAAAGGTTGCAAATGCTTCTTCATATGGATCCTCTGCATTCTTGTCATAGCCGTAGAACTCTCCCTGCTCGTCAACAAGATTGCGATACCAGAAAGGAAGTCGGATTACATTCATTCCCATTTCCTGACAACGGTCAAAATCCTCTTTGGTCCAGTAACTCTGCTGGTAAATCTCAATCAGATTGTACAGCTCGTCCTCTCCATAGGTTTCTGATATGTAGCGATAAATATCTCTTTCTGCTGTAATATCATCAAGGTAATCCGTCGGTGTCATCCAAAACTCCTGTAACAGATAACCACCCGCATTGGTTCCTCTCAGATTAATCAGCTTTCCGGACTGATTTCTCAGATTCTTTCCGGATGCCTTAATAAAATCATCCTCGGTAAATACAGACTTTGCATCGCTCTTTAAACGTTCCTGACGATTAACCAACGTTTCTTCTTCCTCCGTAGTTGTCTCCTCTTCTGTGGTTGTTTCTTCCTCAGTCAGGGGCTCTTCCTCAGTCGTTGTTTCCACTTCTGTGAGGGTCTCTTCCTCAGTGATTGTTTCTTCTTCAGAAGTCATTTCTTCCTCCGCAGTTGTCTCTTCTTCAACAGCAGCTTCTTCTTCCGTCGCAGTCTCTTCTTCAGTTTCCTCTTCAACGAGTTCGGAAACCGTCGTCACTTCTTCTGCCTCCAGTGTTGCATGAAGCGTTATTGGCTGACTGCCAAAAATAAGTGCTGCCGACAATATTGCAGCAAGTAACCTACTCCCCGATTTTTTCATATCCCAGTACCTCCCTTATCCGTTTACAAAATAATAAAAACGTTTTTATAGGTGCTTTTAACGTACCATATAAAAACGTTTTTATCAATTATTATTCCGGTATCTGCGTGCAATTTTCCCTTTTGCACAATTTTTATGTGAGGTTTTTATTAAAAATACTAATGAATCTTTGTTGATTCCCTTTCTATCAGCTTACCGGAAATCTTCTCAATTGTTCCGGTTTCCTCTGCATTAATCAGCTTCATGAGCTTTTCGACAGCAATCGCTCCCTGTGTTTCATAATTGGTATGAATGGTTGTCAGGGTTGGCTGAAACCATTGTCCAAGCTCAATATTATCAACTCCGACTACCATCGTATCCTTTGGTACACAATAGCCTGCATGCTGCAATGCCTCCATCACACCGATTGCACTCTGGTCATTGGATGCAAATACAGCATCAGGAACCGGAAGCTTTTTCTGTAACAGCTCACTCATCGACGCATACGCAATATCTCTGTCAAAGCCACCCTCTAAAATATATTCCGGTAACAGACTGACACCTTCTCTGTTCAAAACCTCCAGAAAGCCCCTGAAACGTTCCTTTGCATCAAAGTTATGCAGAACACCCTGTACAAAGCCTATCCTCTTTGCTCCCTGCTTTAATATGTATTCCGCTGCGGTCTTACCATCCTGATAGGAATCGAATACTACGCTGCTGATTCGCTTGTCTACTGCTTCTCTGTCTAAAAATACAGCAGGAACCTCATAATCAGCAATTCGTCTGATATCAGCTTCATTAATGGTATCATCCAATACAATCGAGCCGTCTACCCGGTTACCGAGAATATTATTCACAGTTGATTCACTATCCCAGGTCGCAAAAATATTCAGTTCATATCCGTGTCTGAGACATCCCCTGAACACGGAATCCGCCAGTGCAACAAAGTATGGACCCTTTAAAGATGTAACAAATAAGCCGATTACCTTTGTTTCCTTGGACTTCAGGTTTTTTCCGTTTAAGTTCGGAATATAGTGCAGTCTGTTTGCCACTTCCAAAATATGCTCTCTTGTCTCCGGTTTTAAAACATCTACACCGTTTAAAGCATTCGAAACTGTTGATATCGAAACGCCCGCTTCTCTTGCTACATCCTTAATCGTGACTTTAGCCATGTATTTTTCCATACCTTTCCATCAGTTTATGAGAACTCCATATACTCCACAATCATACCCGGCTTCGGGAATTCCAGCTTTAATGTATAATCGCCCTCTTCAAGCCTAATTCTGAGAAGAACCTGATTAATCCAGTTTCCGTTTGTACCGTTTGTCTGGAAGGTATTCATCTCCTCATCATTCAAATATGCCTTACAAACCGTCTGTGCAATATTGCTTTCCGGATAACTTAACTTCGCTGAAACCTTATAAACCCCTGACTTCCCTACATGGAAATCAACCTGTGTATTGGCACCAAGCATAATCCTGGAATCATCCAGTATATCCTGTAACGGCTGCGCTGACTCTATCTTTCTTGCCGCAAATTCCGGCATCTTATATTCACGCTCACCAAATCTCTTAAAGGCAGGTGTATGCATCAGGAACCGGCAAATATTTTTTGCGCATCTTTGCAGCTCTCCGACCGTAAGTCTTCCCTGCTTCAATGCCTCTATTGTGTCGTCTTCCATGGCATTAATCTCTGCACCATTATTTCCTACTACCATATAGATATCATTCTGGGATCTGATCATATCGGCAGTCTTCTTTTTGGATGGTTCACCACCGTTTACAACATCATTCATGTTTGCCCACCAGTCGGTTATTACAATACCCGTGTAGCCCCATTCCTTTCGTAAAATGGTAGTATTCAGCTCATAGTTAGATGCAGTCCAGTGTCCGTTGACAGGATTGTAGGAAGACATGATTGACTGTGCATTTCCTTCCTTTACGGCAAGCTCGAAGCCCTTAAGATAAATCTCTCTCAAGGCTCTCTGTGAGACAACGGCATTGATGCTATGTCTTTCTGCCTCCTGGGAATTACATGCAAAATGCTTCACTGTTGAGTGTCCGCCGTTTTTACTAATACCTCTTACAATCGCTGCTGCCATCTTACCGGTAATGAGCGGATCCTCGGAAAAATACTCAAAGTTGCGTCCGTTCAACGGGTGTCTGTGGATATTAATTCCCGGTCCGAGAAGAGTATCAATCTCATTTCTTACAAGCTCTGCTCCCTGCATGGTAAACAGCTCTTCAATGAGCCCGGTATCCCATGTACATGCAACCAGAGTTCCGATTGGAAGCTGTGTTGCAAGTAATCCGTTATCCATACGGACACCGGATGGACCGTCTGCACAGCAGGCTACCGGAATACCGTATTCCAGTAATTTGTCCGACACACCGCCAAAGGCAGATGCCGTACCCGGTGTAACCTTAATACTGCACATACCCTCGCCACGCACCAGTGTCGCAAGCTCCTCTTCGGTAAGCTGTGCGATAAACTCATCCAACGTACAGGTTCCCGCTGCAACCATTTGTAAAGTCAGTCCCTTACTTCCTGTAATCGGAAGTGTCTCAGGTAAGCGTTCCTCAATCAGTACCTTCAAGTCAACCGTCTGCTGTGGAACAGCCTCATATTTTTCCGCATAGGTACCGTCTGCCGCCCTTTGGCCCGGAACCAGACGTTCAAACGCCTGCACCGGTGCTCCGGCTTCCTCTAACTGCTCTACCGGTCTTGTCTGCTCTACGATAAAACCGTCTTCCCCATGGAAGGGAATCAGCTTGGCATCTCTTACATTGCCACCGACATAAAAGCGATATGTGCCCTGCTCTAACACATAGCAGTTTGCAAATCCGCTTGCTCCGCTGTCATCAAAGGCAGCAAGGTTACGAACAGGTACCTTGATTACGACAGTCTCGCTCTCCATACAGCCGATTACCTCAGTTTTTGCAAATGCAATCAGCTCTCTTGCAGGTCTTCCCAGCCTGCCCTGCGGTGCCTCCAGATAAACCTGAACAACCTCGCGCCCGCTATGCCGCGAGCCAACATTCATGACTCTGCATTCAAATACCAGCTCATCTCCCTGTGCATAAGAATCCGTCACGTCAATATCAAACTCTGTATAGGATAATCCAAAACCAAACGGATACAAAACAGCATCCTTCTTAAAGGTTTCAAAATAGCGATATCCTACATAAATATCTTCCTGATATTTGTTCTCTGTTTTTCCACCATGATTTTTGGCAGACGGGTAATCCTCTATGCTTGCAGCTATTGTATCGGCAAGCTTACCCTGTGGTGTTACCACTCCCGTCAGTACATCAGCAATCGCATTGCCGCCTTCAATACCGCCCTGCCATGCATAAATCACAGACTGAATCTTGCCTGCAAATTCCGGTCTGTTTAAAAAGCTCATATCCATAATGTTTCCTACGTTGAAAACAAGAATTACCTTGGAAAAATGAGTCGTAATACGACGAAGTACCGTTAATTCCTCCTGCGTCGGCAGATAGCTTCCCTCTTCTACGGCATTATCCTTATCCTCGCCCGCAGTACGTCCCAGTACCATTAACGCTTTATCAGAAGTAGCTGCTGCCTTTTTTACAAGCTCCTCGGAAACAGGCATTTCCTTCTGGCACCAGGGCTCACATGCCCAGCCGCCTCCGCCGTTATCAAACGGGTTCTCCTTAATCCAGACTTCATATGCTGCTGCAACTTCTTCATTTATGGTTACTCTGCCACTTTTTCTCAATCCATCAAGCAAATTGGTCGTGTATGCTACATTCACGGCACCACCCGAACCTGTACCACTTCGATAATAATCTATCTGACATCTTCCGAAAACTGCCACATTGTCTTCCCTCTGTAATGGCAGTACTTCCTCTTCATTTCTTAATAAAACAGCTCCTTCTGCTGCCACTTTTCTGCAAAATTCCGCAAGTCCCTCCAATGGAACGCCTATCTTTCTTTCCATTACTAAACACCTACAAACCTTTCTACTCATAATAAAAACGTTTTTATTATGTTTAAACTATCATATCTCTTCTTGTTTGACAACACCTTTTTTACTGAAATCCTCTCCGATAAGCTGCAAGAAGCAGTTCCAGGTCACAAATGTTCTCCAGGATCTTCCTGCCGTTATCCGTGTCCTTAATCATAACGCGTTTCGGTTCCGGTTCAAAAAAGCTGGAAGTGGATTCCATATCCTTATTTTCCTCGAGGACTTTTTCGATACTTTCAAAGGGCTGGTGTGCTTTCAGGCGCATACCGTGGGAATTATAGATTAAGGTATAGCCTGCAATTCCCGTGGTTTTCTGATATGCCTTGCAAAACCCGCCATCAATGACCACCAGTCTGTTGTTTGCCTTTACCGGAGATTCGCCCTCTGCTACCTTAATCGGCGTATGCCCGTTGATAATATGGGACATCGGTGAATACAGGCCAAAGGCATGCAAAATCTTTACGCAGACCTCCTCCTGCTGATAAAAACGGTAATATGGATTTTTTTCTTCCTCCCACGTATTTTCATCCATGAGAAAGGTTCTCTCGAAGGTCTTTATATTACGCCCGGACAGAGGAGATTTCTTCCCGCACCAGAGATACCACATAAAATCTATGCTTTCCTCATCGGACTCAAAAAAGGCCCGTCGTGCCTGCTGTTTTGCATAGTCGAGATAATCTTTTCCCTTATAATACTTACCCTTTACATGAATACCGTCAAATGCACCGTTCTCATCCAGGGGAATACAGCCATGAAATAACAGATTGCCGTTATGACAGCGGTAGATACTTCCCTTTTCATAGAGAAATTCAATATGCGTACGAAGCACCTGACTATGGCAGAAGGCTGACTTTAAATCCTCCATCACCTGCTGTTCCTCCTGCGAAAGCTGATAGGCATTTCCTGTGTGAACAGTGGGAAAATACGTATCATTCAAGGGATATTCCTTTTCTCCGATACGGACAATTCCCTTTTGCAGGTCCATTTTATCAAGCAGGAGTCTGTCTGCCATTTCATATTCCGGGTGGCGCATGATAATCTGTCCTTCAAGCTTAAAAAGAATGACGGAAATTGCCTTCAATGCTGCCTTCATCGGGGAAAGTGCCGGATACGTTTTCTCCGCAAACAAGGTCAGGGAACGAAGGCTGATGCCGTATGCATTTTCGAGAGTCTCGACGTGATTGCATTTTATATTATTACGAAGAACATTGGCTATGCACGCCTCACTTCCGGCGGCTGCCCCCATCCACAAAATGTCGTGATTTCCCCATTCAATATCAAGGGAGTGGTATTGCATCAGCAGCTCTATGATTTTGTCCGCACCGCTTCCTCTGTCAAAAATATCTCCCACAATATGCAGATGGTCTACCGCTA
This sequence comes from uncultured Roseburia sp., assembly GCA_964387365.1. Lineage (GTDB taxonomy): Bacteria > Bacillota > Clostridia > Lachnospirales > Lachnospiraceae > COE1. The sequence continues at coordinate 31,128 of CAYLWP010000002.1, forward strand.
AACGCTTCACCAGCTTCGCAATTGCCTCAATAAAGGCATCGGCACTGCCGATTTCAATAATGGTATCCAGAATCTTTTCGTGGTACACATATTGGTTATTGTCTTCATCAGGCTGTGCATGTAACAGCTCATCGATGATATAGCTGAATTCCTCCGGCAATGCTTTTCTCACCTTGGATCGTGTATATTTTGAAGACAGCAGCTTTGCAAGCTCTATGAGCTCCTTTAAGGTTTTCTTATACCACTGCGGTGTCAGCGCCTGCATCTCCTTCAGGCGCTGAAGCTTCTCTGACGGATAATATATCAGGGTGCAGAGCTCCTGCCTTTCCATCGGTGACATATGTGTCATAAAAATGATGTCTACTTTCTCCTTAATGACGCCTGCTGCATTATTCAGAATATGATAAAAGGCTTCATACTCTCCATGCAAATCACTCATAAAATGCTCCGTTCCCTTCGGCAGATTTAAGATTGCATTCAGATTAATGATTTCCCTGCATACTGCCGGTATCGAAGGGTATTTTTCTCCCAATAGTCTCAGATACTTTCTCTTTTCCTCAGAAATCATGATTTTCCCACCTTTCCATTCATTCCTGTGTCAGCTGCAAATGAAAAGAGCGTCTGATTTCTCAAACGCTCTTTTCATGGATACTATGATATATTTTTTTCAAAATGTGAATGCTTTATACCTTTTCCCCGAAATCTCCGTTCGTCATGCTGCCTCCATAACCGCTTGTCTTATGATGTTCTCCCAACACGCTATGGGCACCATGCTTATCATAGGAGTACAGAAGAAATCCTGCACCCCGGTTTTCATCCAGCCTGTCATACGGAGTCTGCGGTAACACAATCTCTTCTTCCATTTCCGGTATACTGCCCACCGGTACGCCCGGGGACCTTTTTTGTCGTTCTCTTTTTTCTTTGGTGCGTTCCTTCGCATCTTCTCTTCTTTGGTTCGAAATCTGACACACTTCCACAATAGCTCTGGCCAGGTTCGCTGCTTTATCCTCATCTTCCTTGCTTGTCTGCACCCGTTTTTTCTCATTCTTTTGTGGAATCATCTCTGCCATGGCACATTGCATGTATCTTGCAATGGCTTCCTGCATAGACATGCTTTCCATGCGGGCATCCTTTATGTCCCTACTAAGAAGCATTGTCTGTTTATGGATGTCATTGATATGGGAAAGCCTGTGCAGCAGATTCCGCTCCGTCGGCTTCCTGCTGTACATAATTGCCACCTCCATGTGACCTGACTCCGGATAAATCCGTTTATCCGGCATATGTTAACTGAAACTATTCCCATTCGATGTTGCTTAAACGGGTTACTATATATATCGGCTTTTCCCTTTCAAAACTTTAATAATAGGTTGTTATTCCACATCTTCTATCTGTCCTTTATGGACTTTGTCAGGGACATTTTTACTGGATTACCTTCACATATATCTCCATATAAATACTTCCATTCTCTGTAATCGCCTGCTTCAACAATTCGGTCTGTTTATCAAATGTCTGTTCATCTCCAACTACTTGCGCTGAAGTTTCCTGTATAATATCATATACACATTCTTTTCCGGTTTCGCCTTTGTCAGAAATACTCTTTAGCTGTTCCTTTGGTATTCCATTAATTGTTTGGAACGTATCATTCTGAAATATCTGTTCCAACTCTGTTATTTACACTATAAGCATTTTCCTACACGCCTTTATATCAAATCCATTCACTAAAAATTTAAAAATACAGGTACCGATGTGTCTATTCGTTTTCTTATAGTATATCCGAAAACTCCATATGCTTTTAATATTTCCTTTAACTCAGCCAATACTTCTTCCTTTCTTAATGTACTTTCTTTTGGAATAATTAAGCCTTCCAAGTTCCATGTCACAATATTTTCTTTAACATGTTGTCTTAATGTTATGTCAATCACTATATCTTTCCATATAAGTGCAAAATACATTTCATCTGGGTCGTCTATATTAGTCCAATATTCAAAAAATTTAATATCCTTCTCCCTATCAATTGTCCAGCAAAACGGCTTTTCTTCCCTATACTTGGATATCCTGTAGCTTCTGACTTCTTCCTTTGGTACTCTTTCATTTACATATCCCATCTGATTATTCTCCTATTATCTTTCTATTATTTCACAAATTCTTTGATGCCTGTCTTTTCTGCTGATGGTAGTGCATTCTTTACAACGCCTGCTTCCAGCCTAAATCCGCCATTCGCCCCTTTGATAAGGACAGGTTTTATTCCGTTATGTATTTCCCCGTCCACCCCTTTATACAGCTTCAGTTTTTCGACCGGTTTTACCAAATCAACTGCAGCAGAGGTTCTCACCAAATACTCCTGTGCTCTTGCTTGCAACTTCTCTAATCTGCTTAATGCCGTGTATGACTCTCCAACTTTTTCCTCCATTTGGTCATCACTTAAGAAACGAACATACTTATTCATTGTCACTGTGTATGCACTTTCCTCCGGTATGATATCTTCCACATATTCTTCTAATGATGTCCCCTGAAAGGTTTGTCCTACCTTGATTCCTCTTTCATTAAAATATAATGTTGTGTCCTGCATATCCTCTATAGTTTTTGCCTTTACTGCTTCAAACTGTTCTTTCCCCTGACTCATTGCAAGTAAATCATCTTTTGTAATTCCTGCCATTTTAGCATCCTGCGGTGCATTGGCTAACCATGTACGAAGTTCATCTCTTGAAAAGATTCTGTTTTCCGCAGCGTTCGTACATAATGAGTATGCATCTCCTTTTGTTTCCGCTGCAAAGCGTCTGGAAATCACCGTCCAGAATCCCTCTCCCTCTTTCAGTATTTCACTTTCTGTTTCAGACGATTCATAAAGTAAATTTATCACTTCCGCTTTCACCATATCATCGTTCCAGCTTGGATTATTCAGCGCTATAACATCATTTAGAAGTGGCTGAAATCTTTTATCTGCCAGAAACTGAAATGCCTCTGTTCTTCTGATTACACGAACTTTATCATCAGCTCTTGCCGAAAGCTCATTAATTAATTCTTCTGATTCTCCGCTATAAAATACGGTTACTGCATTTTCACCGGCTTTGGGATCGACAACCGAGCGTGTTGCCACAATATCTCTTAAATCCTGTACAGATACCATTTCACTATTATCGATTTTTTCAAATAGAACATCATATGCTTCCTCATTGGATAAATCTGCGTATTCTGCCATTTTATTATGTTCCTGCGAAATACTTTCTACCTGTTCCACTGTCTGCGATACATTCGTATTTGATATCGTCATTCCATTAATTGCCTGTGCAGTGCTTCCTGTTATGCCACCGCTCATGGTTCCGCTTAATCCTGCCAGTCCTACTTCCTTGGCAAAGTCAAGATTCGCAGATTGTGTTGCTGCTTCCTGTGTCATTCCGGCATTGATATAGGACTGCAGGTTCAGATTATAGTTGGAATTGACTCCGTTGATATAATTATCTGCCGCTGTATTTCCTACCTCGGCTATCATTTCTTCCGTTCCCTCTATTCCTGCCTGCTTGGCTATATTCACCGTTGTTTTGCCGCCTGCCTTTGTTATATCTGCAAGGCTGTCCAGCGGAAGCTTTTCTGTTACCACTTCCACTGCCCCACTGGTCAGTCCGGTTGCCAGTGCCTGTTCCTTGGATACTCCTCTAAGTGTGGCATCCTTGGCTGCAGAGCTTCCCGCATTCATTCCCATACTGGCAAGTGCCGCTGCCTGTCCTCCTGGTAATGCCGTTAGTGGTAATGTTGCACCAAAATCCGCTACACTCATACCCGTCTGATACACGAACTTTCCTGCTCCGCTGTCTATATCCTGTACAGTTTCACTTCTTACCGTATCGGTGAAGTTTACCATGTCATATGCCGGTGAATTGATATTCAGAGGAGCATATTTATCCTCATAACCCAATGACGCCAGTGCTTCTGTGGAGGCTGCAAGTCCGCGCACGGGTGCATTCAGTACGGTTCCCACATTCATGGCTGTCTTACCCAGTGCTCCGCTGTTCTCATAGGTTTCTGCCAGCTCTGCCGTATTTGCCGCTGTTCTCTCTGCATCACGCTGAAACTTATAATATTCATAGATTGACCGAAACTGCTCTCATGGTATTCCCTGTGCTTCCAGTGCTGTCATGGCGTTCTCTTTGAGGTTATCAGAGTCCATCTTTCTGGCATTGCCGTCATAAATTCCGAAAAAGGTCATAACCGTCTTGGCTGTTCCCGGTCCCTCCGTATGAAATTGATAATATTCTTCTAATGCAGCCTTCGAAGTATCATTTAACCGTGAAAGTGTCTCTTTCTGATTTCTGCCGAATATCTCACTTTTTATCTCATTAACCTCTCCCACTGATGCATCGTATTCAGCCTTCCTTGACGTATATTCAGAGGTAAAGAACTCTGTCCTGTTGAGCAGCTTCTTATCAAGACTCGCCTCCATTTCAGCAAATCGCAGCTCGCTCTCCAATTCCTCTATGCTCATCTCGGAATAGTTCTTCTTTTGTTCTTCCATTTTTCTTGCTCTCTCCTCCCAATTTTTTTTTCTTTTTACAACTTTTCGTTTTTATACTTCCCTTATACCGTGATTTTCTATGAGAACTCATAGACAGAAATAGAATTCCTCTGAACTTTTACACAAGATATTCAAATATTATTCTTTTTTTCCGGCTCTGTCTATATACTATTTCACTGTTCTTGTACTCTTTTTTGTGCAGAATGCAAAAACTCTGACCGTAACCATTAGAAGGCATCTGCCTCCGGTAAAAAAAACGGCAGCGGAAACCATCCGGCAGGAGCTTTCTGCAAGGAGCTTTCCGGCCTTTGCAGCGCATGGAAATAGTAGCTTGTTGTCAGTGTTTTAACAAGCTCCTTCTCTTCCAAAAGAATATCCGGCTGTGAACCGGTCTGCTTCACTGTAACTTCGCCACTCTGATACGTAAGACTATACTTTTCCTGCTCCTTTTTCTCCTCGGAATACACGCCAAGGACAAAGCTTCCCTCCTGCATGTGACCGGTATCTCCATGCACCGAAAGCTTCCACTGCAACAGGAAACGAAGCACCCTTTCATAGTTTAAAATCTTAATCTGATGTGATGTATTAACCGTAAAATAATCACTCATGCCGTCGAGCTGCTCTATCTTTTCCGGCTCATCCGCTCCTGCATGGATTCCAAGCTCGTCACTGCCTGTTTCATTCATAAAAGCTCTGATAACCTGCGGCAGCTCCTGTATCTTAGACAGCTCAAATTCAAAAATATTTTTCTCGTTGGCGGAAACATTGAGATAGCCGATACAGGTATCCTCCGCAAGTACAGCGTAGGTATCAGCCTCCCAGCTTGCAAGACACAGGTAAAACTCCTCTCTGCTTCTTGCTGTTACCCTTCTTCGTTGATATAACGCATATGATGTATCTATCCATTTTTCGTCATCCTCTTCCAGTAAGACAAAGCGGTACTCACGGTCTTCCTGCTGCCTTGCATTGCAACAATGACGAATGCTGTCACCGGTTATATTGAAGCAATACTTCATACCCACACGTTCAAAGCCATAATGCTGATATCGGTGGCGGTTACCGTCCAGAATCAGCAAGTCAGTGCCTGCCGCTCTTTGTTCAGTCTCTGCCTCCTGCATAAGCCTTATCATATATTGCTGACCGCGCGCCTTAGGATGCACACTGACTGTTCCGATATATCCTGCCTGTAAGCTTTCCTGTCCCAGCTTCAGTTCCATTGGAAGAACATCTATCAGAGCCTTAATATGCCCCTCTTCCTTCATCAGATGATGCGAAGCGAGCATGTTTCTTTCCGGGGAGTAAGCCTTTGGCAGCAGCCGTTCGAAATCAACACTTCCGGAAGACATGCTAAAGACCATATTGGCAAAATCCATCAATTCCGGCATATCCGCTTTGGTTCCTCTTACATAATTTCCCATAACTAACCTATTCTCCTATGAATTAAGAAACCTGTCGCAGACTTGCAACAGGTTTCCCGTATGTTTCGTTCTTTAGTTCTTTTTTGTTGTTTTCTTTGTGTTGTCCTTTGCAGGTGTTGCATCCTCCGGGAAAAAGCTCTTCGGTGTAATCTCTGCATAGCATAAGGAACAGTAGCCGTTCAATGCCGCACCATTACTTACCTGAATGGACTTAGCTTTAATATCACTGTCAACAATTGCTGTTTCACCGACAGTGACCATTCCCTTAATATCAAGCTTTCCCTGAATCGCACCGTCTACCATCAGACTCTGCGCATTAATATCTCCAAGAACTACTGTGTTCTCACGAACAACAGCGCCCTCTTTACATTCAATATTTCCCTCGATAAAGGAATCCTTGGTATAGATGTCCTTTGCCTTAATATTGCCGGTAACATCTCCACATATATTCACACGGTCATCCGAATCAATATTTCCGTTTACCGTTCCATACATATCCAGCTTTCCTACAATCTCAATGTTGCCATTGATTACGGTTCCCTTTGGAATTATAGCAACCTGTGCCTTATTCATTTCATTAAAGTCATTCATTTTTCTGCCCCTTCCTTAACCCCTTACCCATTTGTCACTTCTCTCAAAACATGGGCTACTATTTATATTTAATCCTATTTGACAGAAAAAATCAACATAATTCAACAAAAAATCATCATCTTTCGTTATTATGATTTAGTATTCTTCTTCCTGAAGTTTTTCCTCGATATCCTCTACCGGCTTCTCGAGTCCTTCTATCGTAATATTGTTCTTCTCCGCATAATCCCATAACGCTGCATGAATCGCTTCCTCAGCAAGCAGAGAACAGTGTACCTTGACAGGCGGAAGTCCGTCAAGTGCTTCCATGACCGACTTATTCGTTACTTCCATTGCCTCATGAATGTGCTTTCCCTTTACCAGCTCGGTTGCCATACTGCTTGTAGCAACTGCTGCTCCGCAGCCGAAGGTTTTAAACTTTGCATCATTTATGATACCGTTCTTATCGATATCAAGATACATTCTCATAATATCGCCGCATTTTGCATTTCCTACTGTTCCTACACCACTTGGATTCTCTATTTCTCCGACGTTTCTGGGATTATTAAAATGGTCCATTACTTTCTCACTGTACATTTCGAAGCCTCACTTTCCTGTTATTTGTTCTCTTTGACAAAATCTTCATATAATGGTGACATGGAGCGTAACCGCTCAACAATTTTTTTCAGTTCATCAACGGTATAATCAATTTCTTCCTTTGTTGTCTCCTCTGATAATGTTAAACGAAGAGAACCGTGTGCAATCTCATGCGGCAGACCGATTGCCAGCAAGACATGGGACGGGTCTAACGAGCCTGAAGTACATGCAGAGCCGGAAGAAGCACAGATTCCTTTCTGGTCGAGCAGAATTAACAGGGATTCGCCTTCAATAAAGCGGAAGCAGAAGTTTGCATTGCCCGGTAATCTGTTTGTACGCTCACCATTTAATCTGGTGTAGGGAATCTCCGAAAGAACTCTTTCAATGAGGTAATCGCGTAAGGCGGTTTCTTTCTCCATATTCTCCGCCAGCTTTTCTCCCGCCAGCTTTGCAGCAGCTCCGATTCCTATAATTCCTGCGGAATTCAAGGTTCCCGCTCTTCTGGAGCGTTCCTGCGCACCACCGTGTACGAAAGAACCCATTTTCACACCGCTTCTGATATATAAGAAACCGATTCCCTTTGGTGCATGGAACTTATGTCCGCTCGCACTGAGTAAATCAATTGACAATTCATCCACATTTAAAGGAATATGTCCATATGCCTGCACTGCATCTGTATGGAACAAAATCTTATGCTCTTTTGCAATTGCTCCGATTTCCTTTAACGGCTCAATGGTACCGATTTCATTATTTGCCGCCATAACCGATATCAAAATGGTGTCAGGTCTGATTGCTGCCTTCAGCTCATCAAGCCTGATTGTACCGTTTTCATCCACACCGATATAGCTAACCTCGTAGCCCTGCTTTTCCAGATACTGACAGGTATGCAGCACTGCATGATGCTCTATTGTTGTTGTAATAATATGCTTTCCCTTACTCTTGTTCGCCTCTGCAACTGCCTTGATTGCCCAGTTATCAGACTCACTGCCGCCCGCGGTAAAGTAAATCTCATTGTCCTTAGCTCCAATTAAGGATGCTACCTGATGTCTCGCTTCATCAACTCCCTTTAAGGAATTACCTGCAAAGCTGTAAACCGCTGACGGATTTGCATAGTTCTCGCAGAAATAAGGCTTTATAGCTTCAAAAACCTCTTCTGTCACTCTTGTTGTTGCTGCGTTATCTAAATAAATCATAATATCTTTTCATCCTCCTCGTTAGCCTTTATTTCATACCATTTTACTATGAATTAACCTTCTTAGAAAGCGGAATCCCTAAAGATTCCGCTTATATTCTTCCTATATCACAAAATCTGCTGCTGCCTTTTTTGCTTCAATATCCAACAAATCCTGCAAGGTTGTATGATCAATCACGTCATTTATCGCTTCATAAATTTTACGATAAATCTCAACAGTCGCACAACCGCCGCTTCTGTTACATGGCAATGCATTATCTGCAAGACACTCTACCGGTGCCATAGAGCCTTCCGTCAGACGTAAAATCATACCTACGGAATATGCATGTGGGCTTTTCACAAGCTGATATCCACCCTGCGCACCTCTGGTACTTCTGACATAACCGGCCTTATTCAAAACAGCAATAATCTGTTCCATGTATTTTTCAGAAAGCTCCTGTCTTGCTGCTATATCCTTTAACTTAACCGTTTCGCCGATATGGCCGGCCAAATCCATCATAATTCGTAAGGCATACCTTCCCTTTGTTGAAATCGTAATAACCAGCCCCTTTCTTTTCGATATTACCGTTATACCATTTAATCCCTAGAATGTCAATAGGAATTCTTAGAATTTCTAATTTGATAATATCTGTTTCTCAAAGGCATCGAAGTCCATCTGGGAATAGGTCGTATTCAAGTCCTTGTTATTCCAGCTGTTTGTCTGTTTTCCGCTAAGTCTTGTAGGCTCGTTATACCCATTCTTTAAGATAGTAAGTACATATCCGACCTTGTTGTCTACCTGCTTTTTCATCGTATATGTAAGGATTTCAAAAAGCTGCTCTTTGGTACGGTTATTCGCATTGGCAGTTCTTAAAATATCCTTGGCTTCCTTCACAGAGCATTCAAAGACATCCATAATTTCCTGCTCTTCCTCTGTCGCAATCACAGATTCGCCGTTCTTTTCAATTGTCTCATATTCAACAATAGTTCTGTTTGCCTTAACCTTCTTCACATGAAACTGAACCGCACCAAGGCTGTTCTGCCCGCTCGGAAGCTTCTCATAGATTAAGTCATATTCAAAGGAAATATCTGTATTTCCGTTAATTTCTTCATAAGGCTTATCCAGAATCTCACGCTTTACGTTACCGTTTGCATAGGAATCCGGCACCTTCATCATCTTACGAAGCTCCATAAAGGAAACAATAAAGGTACCACCGTTGAAGTTCTCACGGTCCTTTAATAAATAGTATAATCGTTTCGAATACTTTTTAGTCAGATTCAACGGATATTCAATTCTGTAAAAGGCCCCCTGCTTGGCAGACATAATCATCTGCTTTACCTCAGGATGCAGGTCGAGAACAATCTTGCTTCTGCCCTCATCGCCACGCTTCTTCTGATATTTAATCTTACTAAACCATGGATAATAAATATCCGTACCCTCGTCCTCTTTCAGGCGGAAGCCTGCTCCTTCGAACTTCTTTACCGCCTTCTGCAGATAAGAATACGCATTGGATTCGTCCTGCAAATTATATAAATGCTTTACATCTGCGATGTTAATCTCATATCTTGTATTATCCTCTGTGTCATCGCCCTCTCCGACGATTCCCAAAAGGATATCTAAAATATCATTTTGTCTGCGGTCAAGATCATATCTTGCCTCAATGATTGTCTGTGGTCTGAATGCGACCTCTTTACCACCCTTTTTTTTCTTCATGTGATACCTTCCTTCTTCTTGCCCGTTCCCCTAGCCGGGTAAAAGCACTTCCTGCTCACCTTTCATAATAATCGAATTTTCTACGAAGAGCAATCCTTTTTTCCATATCTTACTGCCTCATACTCCCTATGAAGCTTCTGCATTTCCCCGTTCTGTAGCAGCCCCGCCTTTTCTTCAATTTCTCTTGGCGATTCATACGCTGCCGGTCTGTCCTTTCTATGCTTGCGAATCATTCTGCGGTATTTTTTCCGGACATTTCTTGTCTCAGGTTCTTCGACGCTATTCCCCGCCTTGATAAAGGTAACCGCCTCATCATCACCCAGCTGCTCTATCCGGTCACCGTTCTCATCCATATTCTCCCTGAAATCCGAAAATACCTTCAATATTGCCCTGAGGATCAGCCAGATTACAAGCGCAATACAGGCATAAATAATCGCATTCATGAGATATTCCACCCATTTGGGAAGCTCCTTTACTCCGCCAAGTGCCTCCAAAAGCTCTTCCATGGAATCCTGCTGCATATTGGAATTGTCCTGCGGCCGGGCAGATGCGCTATCCATCGAGGTCGCAACTTCCATTGACAACCAGCCTCTGATATCCACATATTGACGGGACGGAATCGTAAGTACGGATGGCACTGCCGCCACAAAAACCAGAATCAGAAAAATCCCAAACATACCGCCTGCAATTCCATAGATTCTTCGTACCGGCAGACCGCTTACCTGCTTATTTATCTTCAGATACGCCTGGGTCTCACTTAAAAATACATAAACATAGACCAGAAAAATATACACCAGCGCTATAAAGAAGAGCTCATCACAAGTATCCTTGCTTGCAAAGAATATTCCTATGAAATACAAAATTGCAAAGTATGCCAGCGTACCAAAGGTCGGCTTATCCAGAATACTGACTGTCGGTCGCCAGTAAGGATTTCTTTTCTCCTCTTTTTTCTCTCTTGCCTTTTTAATCCTGGTCACCAAACGGTTAATAACAACAACAATACTTTCTATCGCCATCAGACCAACATACAGTGAGCCCATTTCGGACGGCTGTACAAGCCCCGCAAGCCCTACTGTAATGCCTGACAAAAGCAGAGAACTCAGGAGATAAGTAATCAGAAACCTGCAGCTTTTAACCGCAATACCTGTCCCCACAACGGGAATGGCAATCAGTAAGCCTTTGAGCAAAAGAAGAATAGAGTTCTCTTCACCCTGAATATCAACGTACATATAACATACAGGAATCACCGGCAGAAACAGCATGGTAGCATGCATCCATTCAAGAATCTGTTTCATACGTTCTCTCAACTTCTCTCCACCTCCCTGAGCAGTAATCTGATATTTCCTCTGTCTGCACCCGTAACGGCCGGCAGTTCTCCCTGAATATGCGGGCAGACAATCATTGCCATCCGTTCTCCTCCGACATAATCAGCAATCTGCTTATAAAGCTCCTTGGTCAGATTCTTCGTAATAAAGAGTAATACCGTATCATCCTCTGCCTCGCCAAAGCACTCAGCAAACGGTTTCCATCCTGCCTCGCTTTGATATCTTGCAAGCATACGCTCTAGCTTTACAAGCTGTGTCTTTTCATTGGAACACGGTAAAAAACCGGTGTCTCCCGGTTCTGTCTTTCCATTAAAGGAAAAACCAACCTCCATTCCCTGACTATACAGCTTTCGAACCAGCGTTGCCGCAACCGAAATACTTTCCTCAACCAGATTTTCACGTTTAAAAACGCCGCTGTCCTCAATATCCAGATACACGATTGCCTTCCGGGTAAGTACGGAATCAAAGGTATTCACCATCAGCTTTCCTGTTTTTGCACTCGCCTTCCAGTTAATCGTTTTCATCGGGTCTTCAAAGGTATATTCACGAATGGTACGAAATGCAAACGGGTCTTCATACAGTCCCTTGGAACATTGCAGCGTTCCCAGCATTCGCTCGCATACTGCCATAATATCTGCAATCTTAACTCGTGCAGGATATACATACAGCTCTGCCTCCACCTGCAGATGCTTTCCGTAGCGCGCGCCGTGCAGGAGCGGATAAGAGGTCAGGTCCGCCTCCTTAATCCTGTAATATCCTCTTTTGGTGCAATGTACCCGAATCTGCCTTGTGATTTTCTGTCTTCCCAAAACAGAAAAAATATCTCTTTTGTAAACAAAATCACTGACATTCGTATTCTCTGTATCGCAGAAAACCAGCTCCTTTCTTGCATGAAAGCCTACCTCGAGAACAGGAACCGGCATACTCTTACGATTTTCTATTACTTCATAAAGAACCGCCATTTCTCCCGCATAAACAGCCTGCGTATTGAAATGCAGTGTAACCGCAATATTCTTATCCCATTTTTTCTTATAATATAAATTCCATGCGCATCCGATGCCCAGAACGCACAGCAGTAGAATAATCAGCATACAAATTACCATGCCTTTCCATCATTCTGCACAATCTTTTAACGTTGCTTCCAGTCCTCAGTAGGTAATTCCACGCTCTGTAATAATCGCTCTACAAAGGCTCTTTTTCCTGCCTCTTCCTCTGCCTCGGAAATCATTCGATGACAAAGCACGAAAGGCGCAACCGTCTTGATATCCTCGGGAACCACATAATCACGTCCCTCTACCAACGCATATCCCTGTGAAGCACGAAGCAGCGCAAGCGTTCCTCGCGGGCTGACTCCTGTATCACTTTTCCTGGTCGCCTGTACCAGTCGAACGATATAATCTCTCAAATCCGCATGTACATAGATTTCCCTGCAGGCTGCCTGAAGCTGTCTGATTTCTTCCTTGGTAACAACAGGCTCAATACTCTGCAGAGGCTCATCCACTATAAAACGATCCAGCATCTGTCTTTCTTCCTCTTGCGACAGCCTGCCCATATAAATCTTCATCAGAAAACGGTCCATCTGTGCTTCCGGCAAAGGAAAACAGCCAATTGTCTCAATAGGATTCTGTGTTGCAATAACAAAAAACGGCTCTTCCAAAGCTCTTGTTACTCCGTCAACCGTTACCTGCTTCTCTGCCATACATTCAAGCAGACTCGACTGTGTTCTCGGTGTGGCACGATTGATTTCATCTGCAAGCAGAATATTGGTAAAAACAGGGCCTTCCTTGAAAACAAAGGCACTCTTTTCCTGATTAAAATATGACAGTCCTGTCACATCACTTGGCAGCAAATCCGGTGTAAACTGTACTCTGTCAAACTTACAGCCCATGGACTTGGCTAATGACTTGGCAAGAACCGTCTTTCCGGTTCCCGGAACATCTTCCAGCAACACATGTCCTCCTGCTACCAACGCCGTAACCAAAAGCTTTGTTACCTCTTCTTTACCAATCATGACCTTTGCAACATTTTCCCTGATTTTCTGTATCATACCTTACGTTCCTTTCTGTTCTTACATATCATCTACGGATATTGCGCACTGTATCTTTCGAAGCTCCGCCAAATAATCAAATTACCGCCTCTATCATACCATAATTCCGCAAAAAAAGCATTTCGTTTACCAAATGTTGTTTTCGGTGAACGAAATGCTTTTTTTCAGATTGTCTTTACAGGATTAACACCTTTCATGTTTGCTGTCAGCACTTTCATAGATGGCAAACATGGTCCGCATGGTGTCCATCACATCCTCCAGCCATATCGGTTCCTGCTTTACATAGATGTCATACAGTAATTTTGCATGTCCTGCTCCCCAATAGCTTTTTCCCAAAAAGCTGTTATCGTCCTCGCATACGAATTCTGCATCGCGGTAGAGCTTGCCGTCTATATATCTAAGAAACGTATTCTCAAATCTCATTTCCAATTGCACGGAGGAATTATCTCCGTATGCATTGGTCGCATAGAAAATGCCCTTTGCACCATTTTCATATCGCATAAAGGCCTCCATGGTATCTTCCACCTCAATGACCTCTTTCAGAGAATGGTTTGCACTGCTTGCATCGACCGTTTCTACCTTTCCGCCCAAATAAAGCATAAGATCCAGCGTGTGCAGTGCCTGATTAATTAATACACCGCCGCCTTCAAATACCTTGGTTCCGCGCCAGGAAGCCGAATTATAATAGTTATGATCTCTGTCCCATGTCACAATACCCTTGACTGCCCTGAGCTTACCGATACCTGAATCTGTATCAATAATCTTTTTCATCTCGACAACGCATCGGTTAATACGATTCTGCAATACCGGAAACACCTTACTGCCACAATATTTTTGCACTGCGGCAAGCTCTTCTTTTTTCATGACAACAGGTTTTTCTACTACTACCATTTTATCGGCCGCCACACATTTTTCAATCATTTCATAATGCAGATAATGAGGCGTACAGATATGAATGCTATCGATTTCTTTCTCTGCCAGACAAGCATCAAAATCATAAAAAGCACGGCAATGATACTGACCGGCTCCCCGGTCTGCACGCTCCTTGTCGGTGTCGCAAATTCCATAGAGTGTGACACCTTCTATTTGCGATATTGCCTGTGCATGTAAAGGTCCAATTGCTCCATATCCAACTACACAAACATTCATATTACTTATACCCCTTGCCCTTTAAATAATCGTAGCTTATTTGCAGAGAATCAAACGGATCTCCGTCACAGGTATCCTGTTCCACCAGTGCATAGCTTGCTGCAGATTCCTCTGCTGCTGCAATCACATCATCCCAATCAAGGTTGCCCTGACCGATTTCCGCCATTTTTTGTGTATTCTTCTCAATCTTCATGTCCTTATAGTGGATACAAGCAATCACGTCCTTATGCTTGCGAATGAAAGCAGCCGGATTCACTCCTGCATATGCCACCCAATATACATCCAGAATTAATTTGAAACTGCTATGATTCATTTTTTCGATGATTTCTTCCAGTATAAATCTGCCGTTTCTCTTCTCAAACTCATGCGCGTGGTTGTGATAAGCAAATACCATTCCGTTTTCTGCTAATTTATCACAAACCGGTCTGAAAGCCCTGACAAAGGAATCAATCCCTTCCTCCTCCATGTCGCCGTGGTAACCCAAGCCGCATACATCACATCCTATGGTCTTGTGAAACTTGATTTCCTCTTCCAGATGATTCTGATAATTATCCCATCCGCGATGAGTACATGCACACACCAGCCCATACTTATCCAGGATTTCCTTCACTTCGTCTCCGGTAAAATTACCGATTCCGGACAACTGGACTACCTTATATCCCATTTCACTAACCCGTTTACAGCTCTGATCAAAAGCTTCAAGCGTTTGACAATGGTCACGAATTGTATAAAACTGAGCTCCTATGTTCTTATTCATAATAGCATCCCCTCCCTTAATAAGTTCCTTCTGTACCGGCTGTTCGCTGAACAACGTTTTCCTTATTAACGGTAGAGTTTTTGATTTTTTCCTGAAGCAATCGATAAAAGTCATCGTGAGGGAAATTCTTCACATCAACGGTGGAATTGGTCCACGCAGAATAGTGAATTGCATTGGAAATTGTCAATCCGTTAATTCCTTCGTAACCCGGTGCCAAAAGCTCTGTTCCGTTCAGTAATGCTGAAGTTACATTTTTCAGAATTCCCACATGCTGCTCACCATCGCCTCTTACAGGCAGCTCACATCTCCAGCACTCAGGACCGCCAAAGATTCCTTTGTAATTTTTATTAAACTCAACTTCAGATACCACGTTTCTGTCGAAAACAATCTGACCGTTCTCCACTACCAGTCTACCCATATCACAGGCAATTTCCAATCGGTTGGTGCCCGGTGCTTCTCCTGTAGAAGTAATGTATGTACCCGTAGTTCCGTTCTCGTATTCAAAGAAAGCTGTTACATCATCCTCAACCTCAATGTTACGATACTTACCAAAGGATACAAAGGAAGTAATCTTATCCGGCATACCAAACATCCACTGCCACAAATCCAGCTGATGAGGATTCTGATTAATCAGTGCACCGCCTCCCTCTGTCTTCCAGGTAGAACGCCATGCACAGCTGTCATGATAGCCCTGTGGTCTGTACCAGTTTGTAATAACCCAGGATATTCTCTTGATATGACCCAGTTCCCCGCTTTGTACCATCTCACGAATCTTCTGATATAACGGATTGGTTCTCTGATTGTACATAATACCGAATAGCTTTCCGGACTTCCGGGCAGCCTCATTCATTTCCAACACCTGCTTTGTATATACACCGGCCGGTTTCTCTGTAATTACATTGATACCGTAAGAAAACGCCTCCTGTGCCAGGGCAGGATGATCATAATGAGGAACCGCTATGATTACCAAATCGCATAATCCGCTTTTAAACATATCCGTTGCATTATGAAATACTGCAACGTCAGGATACTGACTTTTAGCAGCCTCGTATCTTGCCGGTGCATTATCACAAATTGCAGTCAATTCCATATTCGGAACGCGTCCTCTCGAAACATCATTACAGTGACCTGTTCCCATATTTCCAAATCCAATTACTCCAAACCTTACTTTTTCCATACCCTAAATCCCTTCTAAGATTTTATTCAAGCTGTCATAAGCAAGAATAAACTTCTCTTCACTACTCTTTTCCAGTTTCAACATTGTATCATCATTTTCCAGTGCTTCTAAGCCCGTAAAGCTTCCAAGATGGGGTTCCAGACTCACAAATCCGCAATATCCCGAATCCTTCAGGCTTCTCAAAATATAATCCAATTCTCCGATACCTACTCCTGCCGGAACTACACTTCCGTCTGCAAGCGCATCCTTAATATGCATATACTCCACATATTTTTTAAGCTTATCAAAGCCTTCCTTCGTATTCTGCCCGCACTGAATAAAGTTAGCAGGATCAAAAACTGCTTTAAAGTTGTCACAATATAAATGCTCCATAAGATTCAGGCAACGTTCTACGGTATCACCATAAATGTCCTTTTCATTTTCATGAAGCAGTACAACATCCTCTTTTTTTGCATAATCTATCATTTTCGATAGTCTTGCAAACACTTCCTCTCTATGGTTTGCCGGGTTGTCTTCTCTTGGAATAAAGAAACTGAACATACGGATATATCTTGTTTCTAATTTTTTCGCAATCTCAACTACTCTTTTAAACTTATCAAAATGGGGCCCAAAATCATCCGCAATACCGATTTTTCCGATTGGTGAACCGATAGAGGATACCTTGATTCCCTGTTCCTTCATTTTGCTATGCAGCAGCGCAACCTCTTCATCGGTAAGATCCGCTATGTTCTTACCATTTACTCCGCGCACCTCAAAATATTCCATTCCCAATTTCTTTAGTACGCTGAACTGAATATCAATATTTGCATCAATCTCATCAGAAAATCCTGAAATCATAAATTGACTCATGTAAAATACCTCACAATCCTTTTTCACTACTTTTATACAAAAAGAATTCTTCCAGAACATTTCGTAGAAGAATTCTTTGTTGTATAAATTATATTTCGTACAGAACCGGACAATTCCTGCTCTACAGTATCTTATCCGACAATACCACTACGTTCTATTCCTTCTGTTACCTGTCTCTGAACAAAAATATAAATAATAATTAACGGAATAATAACCATCAGGCTATAGGTTCCGCCCAATGCTGCCGTAAGCGGCTGACCGGCCTTTAAAGCCAATGTATGTCCTTCTACAAACATTCCTTCAAATCCCTTTGACAACTGATTGGACAAGGTCTGGATTCTACTAAAGAACATTGTTGAATAGAAGGTATCTGTCCACTGCCAAGCAAATGCAAACATGAATATGGTAACAAGCATTGACTTGGCATTTGGCAGTATTATTTTAAAGAAGGTACAGAACACTCCGGCTCCATCTACGTAAGCCGCCTCTTCCAATTCAATCGGAAATCCACGAAAAAACTGCCTCATCATGTAAATATACAGACCATTCTTAAATGCAAAGCCTGTAATTGACAAAATAAATAATGGCCACAAGGAATCAAGCAGATTCAAAGGAGAACCGGTAATCGCCTCAATGATACCAAACACATCAAAATAACGGAACTTCATATACATGGAGGTCTGATATGTTGTTGGAGGGGTGATAATCGTGAATAACACTAATCCCATAACAATACGATTTCCCTTAAACTTAAATCTGGCTAATCCATATCCAATCCAGGTACACACCATTGTCTGTATTACACCGGCAAACAAGGATATCAGGAATGTATTTCTAAAGCCTTCCCAATAATTTAAATAATCTGCCGCTGCCTTATAATTCCACAAGGTAAAGTTTTTGGGAATATATACAACCAGTTTATCTATCAAATCATTCTCTGACATGAAGCTTGTAGAAATCTTCAACAGCAGGGGTGATAAGATGTAATAGCACAATCCTATCAATATAAGATAAATAAAAGATGTAGATACTATTTTTTTAACAAGTCTGCCTTTTTCTCCGTTGATAAATTTATTCATCTTTAACCCTCCTTCCTAATCACGATTCTGATAGAATACAAAACGGCTTGCAAATCCTGCAATAATGATTACTAACACTGCTATAATCACAAAGTAGAACCATCCTGCTGCTGCGGCATTTCCGTAATTACCTGCCACAAGCTGTTCCTGCACAATACGCATCGCATCATTATTATACTTTGTAAACGAGTCTACCATCGTATAGATAATATTTACCAAAATCATAGGACTAATCATAGGAATTGTTATCTTCCAAAAGCTCTCCCATGCGGAACATCCTTCGATACTCGCCGCCTCGTACAAGGAAGGTGAAATAGACTGTAAACCGGACAGGAAAATCAAAATCTGTACACCGGAATCATTAATGATTTCATATACGTTCTGTGCCGCAGACTCAACAAAGGTAAGAATCCACGCAGAACCCGGAACATCTACAAATATCATCTCCACAAAGTACATGATGCCTTCTACGTTAAATACGCTACTGACTTCATCCACTGCCGATTCAGCCGCACCCATATCAAAGCTGTTAAACATACCCTGCAGATTGTTTGCAGCATCTGCTTTTGCTATAATACCGGTTGCCAAAATAACCGGAATAAAGAAAATCGCACGAAATACGGTACGTCCCTTCATTTTTCTGTTCAGCAAAATAGCTACAAACAAACTGAACAGAAGCAGAGGCAGAAGGCTTGTTAACATTCTCTGGACAGATGCAAAGGTCTGTTCCGTAAAGTAACCAATGGTACGAAGCATGTATACATAGTTGTCTAATCCACAGAATGTTGTTGTAAATCCTCCCTCAGGACTAGTAGTCACGGTCTGAAAACTAAAGCCGATGGATTGCACAATCATTACCAGATAAAACAGAAAGAATCCAAGTACAAAGGGGGCTACAAAAACCCAACCCATTCTGGCCTTCTTTGCCGCTAAGGATACCCCTTTCTTCTTGCTTTGTTTACTCATTGTCCACTTGCTCCTTTCTCCACTATAACAGTACAATCCTTTGCAGGAATTTTCACACCGGCATAGCTTATATCTGTATCGGAATAATTCACATAAATCTGTGTTCCGTCACTATATCCCGTAACAAACAAATTCTCCTGAAGCTGCTCATGTGAAATCATCTTAGCATCCTGAACACCTGCCAGAGCGGAATTAATCTTCTCATAAGCCTCTGTCATACGTTCTTTCCACTGGTCAAAGGACACATTATAAAGCTTCTCATCATTAATTTCAGATTTTTTCAAGGTAGTTGGGTCTGCATCACATACTTTGAAATACGGAACGCAGCCATATTCAATACTCTTTAATACTGCAGCATCCAAATCCTGTTCATAATTCAAAGGAGCTCCTGCATAAACAACACTACCGTGAAGTGCCATCTGAATAAACGGAACACTTGTCTGTTCTACATTAAATTTACTGTCACTGGTAGGCAGATTTAAAATATAATCTGCTGTAGCAAAGGTATACGCATTTCCTGAGTCAACCATTACGTTTTCATACTCAGAGTCAATCCGATTCATAAGCTCTTTTATAATACTTTCGCTTTCCTGACGGTTAGTATAATCAGATCTCTTGTAGTTGGAATTCAGAACCTCTCCTGCTGTTCCTACGGAAATATTCGGGATTCCGAATTTCTCATAATCCTTGCTTATATCTTCATAGTAAGAAAGCATTTTCTTAGGATTAATACAGTAGAACCAGTTTACCATCTTCTGAATACTAGGTCTCATATAAGGATAAAATGCCTGCTTCTGGAATAAAGTACGTATTCCATCGCTTGAAGTCATGAATTTCGGCTCAAAGCTCTTTAAACTGTCAGCAGTCATCAAATTAACATCCATGAATAACTCACTGCCAAGCTCCTCTGCCTTTGCCTGAAGAGCCTTCAAATCTGATTTACTGCCGGCCTTCTTCTCCAAATCGATATCAACCGCAGGATAAGCATAATAACCACCGTTACACCATGCCAGATATCTCAATCCCACCTGGTCTACTCCGCTATCCTTCAATTCCTGCAACATATCCGCAGCTTCCTTGTAGGAAGTAACCTCTACATTACGATAATCCGGAATACCAAGCACTCTGGTGAGATTACCAACTGTTCCTAAGGTATCTACCATCATAGGAAGAGATTCCTTCAGCTCTACATCTGTATTCACACGGCTTTTAGCAATGTAGTCTCCGTAAACGGACGCCATTCCTGCATAATTTGCCTGCTCACCGGTCAACAGATGATACTCGATAGAGATGTTTCCCTTGTATCCGTTCTTATCATACTGTACCCAGGGTGCCTGCTCAAATGCAATGACATCATAGGTTGAGTTCTGGCTGATAATGAATTCCGGATACGCTGTGTTATAGGAATGTGAAATATTACCTACCTGACAGCTAATCTGTGATATTGCATCACCCTCTGTTACGATACCAAATAAAGCATGCTCACCGGACTTTATTCCAAATACCGGATAACGGAATTCATTCTGCAGACTTCCTCTGTCAGAAATGCTCTCTGCCGCATCAGGACCGTATGTACGTCCGGAGGTAAGCAAGGTGCTCATGGAACCGTCATTGTTAAAGGGAACAATACTTCCGGAACCATCCGGTAAGAGCATATACCCCTCCTCACCGGTCAATCCTGCTCCCATGAACGGGAATAAATTGATATTTGCCAAAATAAAGGTTTCGCTGTCGTACTCAATATTTCCTACCGGAAGATTGACCTTTACCACACCATCCACCAAACGGTAGTCCATTGTTACCTTGAAACAAGGGAAGCTTTCTGTTTTGGATTCATATTCAAGCTCTGCGTAATCCAACGCCATCTGCTCGTAGGTATAGCCTATCTGCTGGAAATAGGATTCCAAATCCTTCTTATTCTTTTCATTTGCAGAGGATTTCAATACATAAATATCCGTTTCATCCAATGCCGGATATTTTGCCTTCTGCTCGTCACTTGCTTTCGCATAAGTGTACTTCAGATACAGGGATTTCACCTTGTTTGCTGAACGCTTATCTACACCTGACTCTACCTGTGCCAACAGCTCTTCAAATCTGGCTGCACTAATCTGCTCAGGAATCAGCAACGCAGAATCCTCACGTCCGAGAACCATCCTGACACTGACACCCGTACCGTCTGCCAACGGTGCATATGAAACCTGATTCAGCTTTACTGCATTCGTATAGCTGTCAAATAACAAAGATTTTTGTGTGTTAATATTGTAATAGGTTAAAAGTAAGGCAGAACCGGTCTGTTTTTTAATATCCTCAGAAGCCTTTAAATCCTCTCTGGCTCCCTCAGGAACGGAATAAACCTTCTCACCGGTTGCCACATCTTCAATTACTAAACCACCTGTACTCTGGTCAAACCATAAAATTGTCTTTGCATCCTCTGCCGCCTTCACAAGCTTGTTGTCAACAGCATCCACTTGAGCTGTCTTATACTCACCGCTAATCTCACCGGGAGTATAGGATGCTACTTCTACTGTTTGTGACTTCGGTCTTGACAGGAGTATCCAGGCAAGTATCACCAGTATCGCAACTATTACAATTGCCAATACTATTCTATGTTTACTTTTTTTTGCAGTTGTTTCCATAGACTTACTCCTTACATTCGATATATAATCTCGTTTATCAGCGACTGTATAAAGCTATACATTGATACAAACAAATTAATAGCCAGCACCAGAACAAACGCTATAAATGCCATTCCTACCATAGACATAATTGTAGTTA
>CAYLWP010000003.1:0-48337 GCA_964387365.1 uncultured Roseburia sp.
ACCTTGCCTATGCCATGATTGACGCAGGTGCTGATGCCATTATCGGCAGTCATCCGCATGTCTTACAGGGCATTGAATATTATCAGGGCAAGCCTATCATGTACAGTCTCGGCAACTTCTGGTTCAATGCAAAGACCATGTATACCTGCCTCTACGAGCTCGAAGTTGACACTACTACAAAGTCTGTCTCCGGGGTACGCTTCATTCCTGCAACTCAGACCAACTGTCGAACCATCTATGCTTCAGATGATGCAACCCGTCAGGAGATATTTGACTTTGAAGAAAAAATTTCCTTTAACATCGAGATTGATGACGAGGGATATGTGCGTCCTACGTCATAAGAGCATTAACTGTCCACTATCTGTCTGCCCTCATGATTCATATGATAGTTATCCTTATATATCAGTTCCGACAATGGAACAAATGTATATCCTTGCTCTTTTAAAGTTGTTATCATGGTATCAAGAGCCTGAGCTGTGTACTTAGCTCCATTGTGGCAAAGGACAATAGAGCCGTTTCCCAACGCCTTATGCTCCGTTACGGTCTTGATAATCGAATCGACACCGTAGTCCTTCCAGTCGAGAGAGTCAACGTCCCATTGAATGGTATAATAACCGCATTTTTTCGCTGTTTTTACTACTGCGTTATCATAATCGCCATATGGCGGACGAAACAGAAACATCTCATAGCCCGTCAGTTCCTTGACTTTTTCGTGTACGGACATTAACTCAGATTCTTTTTCGTTATCGGAAATCCGGCTCATATTTTTATGGTTCTGACTGTGATTTCCCAAATCATGCCCGTTTTCGTAAATCATCTTAACATCATCCGGAAACTTATCTACCCAGCCGCCTGTCATAAAAAAGGTTACTTTCACATCATGTTTTTTCAGAATGTCCATGATCTGCTGCGTATCCTCATTGCCCCAGGCAGCATCGAAAGTAAGCGCTATCTTCTTTTCTTCCGTTTCTACGCAATAAATCGGAAGTTCTCTGTTCCCTACGGTTGAGCTGGTCGGAACAGCCTGTTTTACTCCGATTGTGCCGCCGAGAACAAGTAACGCTGCTGCCATTGTTACAATCTTCCCTGTTAATTTTCTCTCCTTGATTTCATATATCACATTATCTAAAATACGCATAAAAATCCCCACCTACGTCTTTATTTTAATATATTGGCGCAGGTGGGGTTTTATGCGTTATTATTACTGCCTCTTCAGATACTCTTCCGTTACCTTTTCGTATTCCTTGGCATCGGTAATCTTTTCAATGACTGCCTCGCCGTCCTGCAGAGTGCTTACAAAAATATAACTACCGTCATCTACGATTTCATCGTCTTCCACGCGGGCAGCTACGACATAGGTTTTGCCGGCTGCTTCAAATTCTTCCTCGATTGCAAATTCTGTTTCTTTTCCGTTTACCTCCAGTATAAAGGTTTCGTATTCTCTGTATTCGTTTTCCATTATGCTTCCTCCATCCATTCTACTTTACTTCCAAGCTCATCCTTGGTTACTACGAGCTTACAGTCAATCTGTTCCTTAAGCTCTGTTACATGGGAAATGATACCGACGAGTCTTCTGTTTCCTGCAAGCTCCTGCAGTATCTTGATTGCTTCCCCTCTTGACTCATCATCAAGGGAACCAAAGCCCTCGTCCACAAACATGGTGTCGAGCTTCACTCTTCCTGCGGTGTTTTGAATCACATCCGACATACCAAGCGCCATGGCAAGCGCTGCCATAAAGGATTCCCCGCCGGACAGTGTCTTAACATCTCTTGTTCTGTCATTGACAAGACTGTACACATCAAGATCAAGGCCAACGGCGCCCTGACTGCTTAGCTTATCGATGCTTCTGCACTGCAGAATAAACTGATTCGAGGTCATTTTAATCAGGCGTTTATTCGCCTCTCTGATAATCATTTCAAAGAAACGGCGCTGGATATAGGTCTGAAAGTCAAGCTTCGCCATTCCGGAAAGATTGCCGTTTGCCGTCTTATCTAGACCACTGTAAAGCTGATACTGCTTCTTTAGTCCTTCTCTGTCTGAAATAAACTTTTCCAGCTTGGTATGTGCTTCCTCATTTCTTTGATTGATACCATATATCTCCTTATTTCCCTCTTCCAGCCGACTTCGCTCCTGCTGCAGATTCCTAAGCTCTTCCGAAAGTGTTCCTATATCTATCCGCTCCCTGTCTGCGGTCTGCTTTTCCAGCTGGTGCAGGCTTGTCTCATTTCTGACACATTTGTCATGATACTCTGCTTTCTCCTGTTCCCGGAGCTGTATCTGTTTTTCATCACAAACACATGCCTGATATGCTTTCTCGGTAGAAAAGCCCTGCTGCGCCAATGCCTTTTTATAGCCTGCCAGCAGCTCTGCTGCCTCCTGCTCAAGGCGTTTACTCTGCTCCTCTTCTGCATCTGTCTTACCTGCAAGAGCCGCCTGCTCCTTAACCGATTCCTGCCATGCCTCTTCCAGTCTGTTCACATTTGCAAGCAGCTCCCGCAGCTTGGTCTGAAGCGCTTCCAGTTCCTTTTGTGCCTCCTGTTTATCTGCATACCTCATCTGCAGTTTCAACTGTGCATATTGTGTTTCAAAGGCCTCCTGTCTGTGCCGTTGTTCCTGCAGTTCCCTATTCACAGCCTCCTGCGTTTCACGCGCGTTAGTTACCTGCTCACTGCATAGGCGTTCTTCCTCTTCCGCCTTTTGCCAGCTCTGCTTTGCTTTGTTTACCAGCTGCTGCGTCACCGCGCTGTCTGAAAGCCTTGCCTTATCCGGGTGGGAAGTCGAACCGCATACCGGGCAAGGCTTTCCCTCCTGTAATGTCGATGCAAGAATGCCTGCCTGTTCTGCGATAAAGGTATCATTTGCCTCCTGATAAGCCAGCAAGGCTGTTGTCTGTTTCTCATGCTTTTGCAAAAGCATCTGCTGCAATGCGGTAACCTGTTGCTGCTTTTGCAAACTGCTGCACTCCAGTTCCTGCAGCTTTTTTCCGCCAGCGGTTAACTCCTGTTCTATCTGCTGTGCCTGCTCATACAAAGGTAACGAGTCCTGAATACGAAGAATCTGTTGCTGATATTCCGGTTCTTTTTCCTGCCTGCTTTGCTGTGCCTTAGTCTTTTTCTCTTCCAGCTCCTGCTGCTTCTTGAGAAGAAGCACTTTTTCCTTCTTGTAGGAATCCAGTCTCTCAAGGCTCTCTGTAAGAGCCGCCTTTCCTGCCTGATATTTACTCTCTTCCAGCTTAACAATCGCTGCTTTTTTTGCCTGCTCCAAGCGTTTTTCCCCGGAAAGCATCTCCGGTTGCAAGGCTTCCAGCCGCTTCTTTTCTGCCATCACTTCTTCCAGCTGGTCAAACAGCTCATTGTTTTGCTTTGCCGCAACAAGCCTGCTGTTTTTTTCTTCTATTTGTTTTTGGTTTTTTTCAAGCTGCGCCTTAAACTCCTGCTCTCTTTGCCTTCCGGCATCGAGCAGACTGCTAAGCCTCTGCAGGACACCTTCCATATCATGTTCTTGGAAATGAAACGCTTCCGTTTCCGACTGTTCCTGCAGCGCCGGCAATGCACGAATACTGCCAAACTCCTGCTCACAAAGCTTTCTGTTGTCCTCCAGTTCTCCGTAAAGCCCCTTTGTCTTTCTTTTCAGTTCCTCCTGCAGCTGCCAGTAAATTTTTGTATTAAAGATTTTTGAAAAGATTTCCTTACGCTTGTTTGAGGAAGCCTGCAAGAGCTTCATAAACTCTCCCTGCGCAATCATCGCAATCTGCGAAAACTGGTCTGCATCAAGCCCGATAATCTCTATGATTTTTTCATTGGTTTCCTTGAGCTTGCCGGGAAAAGTCCTTCCGTCCGGCATCGTAAGCTCCACCCCCGGCTGCTCAACGGTTTCCTTATAATTTCCATCCTTATCCTTACGCTTGCTCAGCCTGCTGTACTTCGGATTTCTTTTTATGACATAGGTGTCACTTCCATAAGTAAAGGTATACTCGACAAAGGTCGGTGTATCTGCATCCGCATATTGGCTTCGCATATCTGCGCCTTCTCTTGCACCGCCGCTTGTCCTGTCATACAGAGCATAGCAAATCGCATCAAAAATCGTGGTCTTTCCTGCGCCGGTGTCTCCGGTAATCAGAAAAATGCCATGACTTTTATTCGTAAAATCAACGACTGCTTCCCCCGCATAGGAGCCAAACGCCGACATAATCAGTTTTTGAGGCTTCATTCCGCATCACCTCCGGTTTCATCAAGAATTTCTGCAATAATCCTCTCTTCCTCCTCCGATATCGGTTGCTGCTGCATCAGCTGATAAAACTCCCTAAAGATTTCGAGCGGAGCTTGCAGTCTCTCTGCTCCGTCCTCGTCTGCAAGGCTGTCTCCCTGCAGTCCTGCATAGATATTTCTTGTTCTGCTGTTATCTACCGATATCTCCAGTATATGCGGATAAATCTCACTTAACGTATCCTTCGGCCGGTACAGCTCTTTTTCATCAGTCAGAACAATACTGACATAATCCTCTATCTTTGCATCCTCCCGATTCTCAAGCAGTTCCGCAAGGGTTCCGCGAAGTCTTCTGACATCATGCAATGCCGCAAGCGGAATGGTTTCTGCCTCCGGCACCCTGCCTTTTTCGCCCATTGTTACCAGTGTAATGGATTTATTATGGTGCTCCTCGCTTACAGAATACTTTAACGGTGTTCCGCAGTATCTGACTTTTCCATTCCCCAGAGACTGTGCTCCGTGTATATGACCTGCTGCCACATAATCAAACTCCGAAACCACCCGAATGTCAATCGAATCCAGTCCGCCCACATTGATATTCATCTGCTCGGAATCGCAGGTCTTCGGCTTTTCTCCCTGATTCACAAAAAACTGGTGCGCCACCAGCACATTTCTTCTGCTGTAATCTATCTCTTCTCTTTCCAGCATCCTCCGAAACGCCTGCTCATAACCTGTAATTTCCTCTTTCGGGAACAGATGTCTGACATATCCCGGCTTTGTAAACGGAAACAGGTAAAAATCAACCTCACCAAAGGAATCTGTTAAGGTTACCTTTTTCAGTCTATCTTCCTCAGTCTCAGGCGGCTTTGTCGCAATATAAATCTGATGACGCTCCAGAAAAGAAGAGGCATACTGTAATCGCTCCTGGCTGTCATGATTTCCCGCAATTACAAGAACCGGTATGGCAGGCTCGATATCCGCCAGACTGTTTAAAAAGCCGTCAAAAAGTCTGTAGGCTTCTCCTGACGGTACAGACTTATCATAGATATCCCCCGCTATCACAATAGCATCCGGACGGTACTCTTTTGCCGCTTCCACAATCGTGTTCAGAATATACTCCTGATCCTTTGCCAGATTATAGAGATGCAGGTGCTTTCCTATATGCAAATCCGATAAATGAAAAAATCTCATGGCACGCTCTCCTTTTCTTCTCATCAAAACTATTGTACACTATTATGTCTACCACAGGCAATCTATATCCTATACTTGCGAAAGCATTCTTTTCCCATTATAATGTTATTGTAACAGTTCAGGTATACAAAATTGTTTTAGGGAACCTGCTTATAAAATTAGCAATGAATAAATAAACGAAAGAGGGCACTAACATGTGTAAAAGGAAAATAACACATATACTAACACTTGCAATATCCCTTTTGATTCTGACAACAGGCTGCGGAAAAGTATCTTCTGTAAGCACTTATACCTTTGATGCTTCCTCTGAGGATACAATCATAGAAGCAGAGAGCTCTATACCATTGGCCGGAGAGCTTTCGGAAGATACTTCTGCCGTAGAATACTGGGAGGACATCGAAGCTGAGGAGCCGGTATCTACCGAGCCGCCTTTTGAAGAATACGCTATTAATCTTATGGCACTGGGCGACAATCTGATTCACATGGGTGTTGTTAATACGGGAAAACAGGCAGACGGAAGTCTTGACTACTCCTTTTTATTCGACGATATTTCCGATTTTCTGGAAAAAGCCGATATCAAAATGATTAACCAGGAAACTCCTCTTGCAGGAAACCACCTTGGCTTTTCCGGTTATCCGAATTTCAACTCACCTACGGAATTAGGTGATGCGATTGTTGATGCAGGCTTTAATGTTGTACTGCATGCCACCAATCATACTGCCGACCAAGGCATCAGTGGTCTTGACAACTGCATTTCCTATTGGCGTGGTTATCCGGAAGTATTGCTGACCGGTATACAGGAATCGACTGATACACCGGAGATTCCACTGATTACCATTAAGGACAAAACCTTTGCTATTTTAAACTATACCTACGGACCAAATTACGGTACTGCACCGGATAATCTTTCCAGCCGCATGAACATCCTGTGTAACATAGACCCGCAGACAAAAGCGATTGACTTTACAACACTTAATCCTAAGGTTCTTGAGGACATTCAGGAAGCCGAAAAAATAGCTGACGTGGTTATTGTTTGTCCGCACTGGGGTACGGAATATACAACCACACCGTCAAGCTATCAGAAAAGCTTTGCCGAGCAGATGACAGCTGCCGGCGCAGATGTGATTATCGGCACGCATCCGCATGTTGTGCAGCCTGTCGAAATCATCGAAGCCCAAAACGGCAATACAGCGTTATGCTACTACTCTCTTGGTAACTATGTTTCCACTCAGAAAAACGGTCCGAGTATGCTTGAAGCAATGGCATGGATTACTTTCAGGGTAACAGAAAACGGTATCTCCCTTTCCACAGAAGATACCGGTGTTATTCCTTTGGTCTGCCACTATACCAGCGGACCTGTTCGTATTGATCGTATTTATCTTTTAGAAGACTATACGGAAGAGCTTGCCACCGGTCACGGTATTATCAACTATGGCGGTATCTCCTTCCATTTAAATGACTTAACCACCCTGAGTGATGAGGTTCTTGGTGAATGGGTCATCACAGCCGATGAGGCCTTGGGCAATTAATCAATTACATTTTTGATCCCGATAAAGGTGTTGTCATAGTAGATGTTACTTATGATAACGCCTTTTCTTGAGTTTGCAGAGTGAATAATCTTTCCATCTCCGATATAAAGGCCTACATGCGTACATCTTCCACCGCTCGAAGAATAGCATACGATATCTCCCGGCTGTGCCTCTTCTACCGATATATATCTGCCGTTTGACCCCCACTGTCCCTGTGGTGTTCTGCTCAGAGAATAACCAAAGGCAGCATAGGTATAGCTTGTAAATCCGGAACAGTCCGTTCCTCCCACCAGGCTCTGTCCGCCCATGATATAACGATTGCCAAGATATTGCATTGCGTAGTTCACGATTGCCGTACGCAATTCGGAAACGTTGGCATAATTCGTAGGAGGAGGTGTAACCTGTATGGTTTTATTTTCCGGTGCTACAGTCTCGGATTCCTGTGTTCTTTGTGCAAGAAGACGCTGTGCCTCTAATTCCTTGCGCTCCTCTTCGATAGACTTTGCATAGGTATACTGCTCTTCTATCGTGACATATTCAGCGGAAACATAGCCTTCCTTGCCCTCGGTATAGAGAACCTTCATCCACTCTTTTCCGGCCTCTAAAAGCTCTCCCTTCTCACCGTTATCCATATATCCGATTCGTTTGGCTGTAATATCCGGTGCTGTTCTGACATTTAACCTGTCTGCCTTTACCACCACATATTTCGTAACATAATCATCTATTACTGCTGCCGCCGCATCACCATAGATAAAATATTCTGACTTTATATATCCCTCAACGCTGCCTGATATAACCTGAAACCATTCCTCATCGCCTTCTCCGACAACGGAAAGAATCTGTGCTACGGAATCATCATACATCTTACCGACAATCTCTCCACCGGTATCGGGTGTGCTTCTGACATTCACATAGTCGTTTACATCGGCAATCGCAAGATTACTGTATTCACTTTCCTCTGCAGCCTCATCAGCTGTAGACAACTTTGTCACCTGCTGACCGGACTTCCGCGGCTCAGTTGGCTGCTCGCCGGACTGTGCCAGCAACTGGTCCATAAAACGGCCTACACCGGCAGAGAGGCCTATATCCTTTGTACTCTTCTCCTTAGCCTGTGCAGTATGCAACTTATTTGTTTCTGCTGCCAGCACTTTACCCGGCACAGCTGCACCCGTTATGATCCCTCCCACAAGAATAACAGGCAGGCTTGCCAATACCAGCTTCTTATATCTTTTGTTCATGTTTACTTCCCTTAACTTCGCTTTCACTATTCTTTCCTATTCGGAAAAAATTAACTCCTTCTCCTTGATTATAACGCTTTCCGCGGCATCTCTCAATCCCTTAATTATAGTCAGAAAATAGGGGATATCCACGCTTTTTTCACGTGTATACCCCCCATTTTCGGCTTATTGACTCAAGTAAATCTTCAAAAGAATCTTTACTGATAAAGCACTACCATAAAACTGTATTCATCTGTTGTATATGCAATATTTCCGATATTGTTGATGATTGATGTCTGCTTGCATACAAGCTCACCTGTTGTCATATCCTTTGCAAAGAGGTATGCAACCTTGCCTGCATGCTCTGCACCGATTCCAAGGTGAATCGTTACTTCATATCCAAGCTTTGCAGCATTCTTAGGAATATAGGTTACGGAGGAGAATCCCTGACCATAATCAATCATGGTATTTCTTTCCATACTTAAATCCAGATTTGCCATAGCCTGAATCATATTAGCAGGGTCGATTGTAACACCAATTCTATCACTGATAAATGCATTTAAAATCATACTTTGGTGCTTAAGCTTCAGTAAATCAGCAATTGTCAGAATACCATCTGTACCGTACAGTGACATATCATAGCTTTCTCTTGCTGCTACCGCTTCCGGATTATCTGACTGCGGTACCTTTGAATCGAAGATAACATTTTTGAGCTTATCCTCAACCTTTACAACTACATTTGTAATTGGTGCAGCAGTACTGCTTGAGCTGTTTGATGAGCTTGATTCACTTGAGCTGCCACTCTGTGATGGTGCTTCACTGGACTCTTCCTCTACCAACTCCACAGTTAAGTCAGAGAGGGTAATCGTGGTATCAATATTGGTCTCGCCGTTAAATAATCCTAAGGCAAATACCATCTTTAATGTATCAACCGGCATTTCTGCGATGTCTACTGTAATTGTCTGCTCTTCGCCTGCCTTCAGACTATATTCCTGCATGAAGATTTCTGCGTCATCTGTCTGACCTACCTTGAATGCAATCTTCTTGTCCTGCTCGGACTTTGCCTTGAAACTGATGGTGTAAGCTTCACCTGCTGTAACCGGATAATTATTTCCTGTTAACTGAACGCCCCACTGAGAACCATCCCAGCCGCCGCCTGCCTGAACTGCAAGTGCAATCTGATTATCCTTCTTATCTACAACACTACCTGTTACCCATGCCCAGTCATATCCATAGTAAGATTCCCAGCCTGATAACTTCGTTACGTCCGGTGTCTCAGGTACTTCAGGTTCTTCCGGTACATCCGGTTCTTCCTCTCCACCTGTTTCCAATGAGTTAACCATTTCAAAATCTGAAATGCTGATTGTAGTATCAATATTTGTTTCATCTGCAAACACGCCAGCTGCAAAGTACAGCTTCACAAAGCCTTCTGTCATTTCATCCAGCTTAATGGTGATTGTCTGCTCTTTTCCTGCCTTCAGACTGTATTCCTCATAGAACAGCTCTTTTGCATTAGAGCCCTCAGCCTTAAATGCAAACTTCTTGTCCTGTCCAGCCTTGGCCTTGAAGCTTATGGTATATGGATATCCTACGCTAACAGGGATATCTGCCTTGGTTAACTGAACACCCCATGGAGTATCAGCCCATCCGCCTGAAGCCTTTACGGTAAGCTCGATATTATTATCCTTCTGAGAAACAATATTACTGCTTACATATGCCCAGTCGCTTCCTACATAATGCTCCCAATCTGAGAACTTCGGAGCTACGTTTCCGTCTTCACTAATCTCTGTTGCGATAATGGTCTGGCTTACCTGAGTATAATCATAACCTTCTGCGATAACCTTGATGGTATAAATATTTGCTTCTTCGAATGCAGCTGCATCAATGGTGATTGTATTAGCAGCTGTATCAACAGTGTAGAGACTGTCTGCAATCTCTTCATCAGAGAGTAATACTCTCATTGCTGATGCTTCCCAGGCAGTATCCTCTGCATAAGTAACTACAACAGCTTCGCCCTGCTTAACAGCACCTTTTCCGGATAATGCAGGAGCCTTCTTCATATCTACTCCTGAAACCTTAATCTCAATGTCATCAAGATAAACGGTTGTCTTTGCATTCACACCTGCAAGAAGATACTTCAATGCAGTAGTTCCTTCCAGACTTGACTTGAAGGTAAACTTGTAATCCTTCCAGTCTGTTCCTACGGTGAAGCTTTCTGCCAAAGTGCTTGTATAAGAAGCATTTTCAATCTTTACTTCCAGACTCTGTTCGCTTGAAGCCTTGGCCTTGAAGGAAATATCATAGGTAGTTCCCTTCTTGAGGTTTACACCTTCCTGGATTAACATATTGAAATATGTCTGGCTACCCTTAGCGCCGTTTACCTGCATATAGTGGTTAGCTCCGTCCTCTACAACAGCATATCCTGTCTGGCATGCAGCTCCTGCGTCCGTATACTCTGTCCATCCTGTTAATCCATCTTCAAAGTCACCATTTGTTAATGGGAAAATCTTTACATCATCATAGCTTACATTGTTATCTGTTAAGCGCTTCATCACAACGTTATCAAGCGTAATGCTGCCTGTTGTTTCCATATGTAAAACAGCTTCCTGGTCAGTTACGTTTGCAGGCATCTCAAAGGTCAGCTCGTAGCTGCTCATTCCTGAGCCAAGAGTAAACTGTTTTTCTGCATACACGGTTTCACCGTTCTTATCCTGTAAGCTTACAGTTAAGGTTTCACCCTCTCCTGCAGCCTGTAAAGTCAGCTGATACTTGTCAGTCTGAAGAAGCTGAATACCTCTCTGCTCTACTGCGCCTGCCTTCCAGGATAATGCCTTGTCATTGTTAACTGCACTTCCTGCATCCTTAGCAGCTTCATCAAGATTCCAGAAAGCAAGCTTTCCTGTTCCCTGATCGAAGGTACCGTTGTAAACATGGTTTCCATCCTCTAACGGCTCCTTTGGAGCATTTGTATTATCTGTAGCCTCTGCTACCTTTACACATACATTGGCAATGCTA
Source organism: uncultured Roseburia sp. (assembly GCA_964387365.1). Taxonomy (GTDB): domain Bacteria; phylum Bacillota; class Clostridia; order Lachnospirales; family Lachnospiraceae; genus COE1. The sequence continues at coordinate 11,158 of CAYLWP010000003.1, forward strand.
ATCTTACCTGTATCAAGTCCCATATTGAATTCCAGACGTGCTGTTTCATCTGTATCGGAATCCATCGTAAAGGTATATGAGTAATGCTGTGGCTTTGACTTCAGGGATGCTGTAAATGCGTTGGAGTAAGAACCCCAGCTGTTATCGTCATCACCGGCAAGCTTCACAATCATATCTCTGTTCTTGGATGCAAAAGCATCAAAGCTTATCTCATAGGTATATCCCTTTACTAAAGGAAGATGCTGAATCATCTGTACTGCATAGTTCTGGGTTCCGCCATTAGTAATATTTACCTCTGCGTAGGTATCACCATCTGATTCATCGGTAGAATAAGAAGCTGCTCCCTGATAATCTCCTACCAGGAAGTACCAATGTCTTGACCAGTCATCTGTCATATCAGTAGAAATGATGCTTCCTGCACTTTCTACATTTGTGAACTCTGTATCAGTAACAAAGTTTCCTTCTGCATCGGCATACTGCTCTGCAAACTTCTCAAAGCTTGCTTCGTCGCCTTCCTGCTCAGGAGCCTCTACTTCTCTGTCATAGTAGCCTTCTGTGCTATTGCGGTATACTCTGACGTAGTCTACATCCATCTCTACAGGCTGCTCAAAAATGCTGTCTGCCGGTCTTAAGCCACCATCAAAGGTTCCGCCCAGTGCCATATTGAATACAATGTGGAATGGTGCATCAAACGGTGCCGGATACGCATAGTTTTCTGCATTTCCGCTTCCCTTTGAATACCAGTTTGTGATTGTCTTTGTCTCTACACCGTCTACATACCAGGTCAGTCTTCCAACGTCCCACTCCAAGGTGTAGGTATGATAGTCGGTAATACTTCCGTTATCCGGTAACTTATAGGTTACACCTGCTGACTTATTATTCGGCCAGGTCTCACCATAGTGAATCGTTCCTAATACCTCGTTGGTAAGTCTTCCTCTTGCCTCCATGATATCAATTTCACCGTTAGAAGCCCATGTTCCATAATCATCTGTGGACGGCAGCATCCAGAATGCTGGCCAGATTCCGTCGCCTGCCGGCATCTTAATCTTTGCTTCAATACGTCCATAAGTTGTTGAAAATCCCTGATTACCATCTGCAAGGCTTCGAATTCTACTTGAGGTATAGGTCTTTCCCTCAATGCTTTCCTTCTTTGCCTCGATTGTAAGGGTACCATCACCAACGCTTAAATTGTCAGAAGTATAATACTGCTCTTCTTCATTACCCCATCCGTTTAAGCCATATTCTGCACCTGTTCCGTTCTGATAGGTCCAGATATTGGTATCAAGAGCGTTTCCGTTGAATTCATCTGCAAAAACAAGCTCCCATGTATCGTCCGCAAATACCTGCTGATAAACCTTTGCTGTTGTATATCCGTCTGCCTCAACCTCAATATCATATACACCTGCAGATGTAAAATTCTCTCCATCAATTTCAATGCTGTCAGAATCCTTATCAAAGCTTACGCTTTCTCCGTTTACCAACACCTTAGAAATTGCATTTGCAAAGTCTTCATTTTCAAAGAAAGTAAGTGTAATGTCATCTCCAACAGTAGCACTTTCCTTGGACTCGGAAATAGCAATCACATCTCCTGTCTTTACCTCAGGCTTTACTTCTGGCTGTTCTTCCGGTTCCTCGGCTGTTGCCTCAGTTGTCAGCTTCAGGTTAGAAATTGTAATATTTCCGCTCTGGTTTGGAGTCTCACCGCCCGTGGTTCCGGGTGCAAAAAAGAGCTGTGTCTGTGCCTGTGGCATAGCTGCTGACAGCTTTTCAAAATGATATACTTCTCCTGCCTTTAAGGAAACAGTTTCTAAAACAACACCTGCGGCGTCATCCAGCTTAATTACCATTTTCTTATCAATACCGGAAAGCAAATCACAGGAAAGTGTATATTCTGCTCCCTGAGTCACATTAATTCCGTCTATCTTATACTGAACAGCCCACTCATTTGAGCTGCTATCGCCGAAATTAGAAGCCTTGATTACAGCAGTATCACCATCTTCTTCCACCTCTGCAAACGCAGATGCCCAACCATTCGGGCCACCACAATAAAGTGAAGTATTGGCGTCTTCGAAGTTCATATACTCACTATCCTGTGCTTCTTCTGTCGATTCCTCCTCAGTTGTCTCTTCTTCTGTTATCTCTTCCGCGGTTGTTTCCTCTTCCGTGGTTTCTTCCTCGGTTGTCTCTTCTTCTGTCGTCTCTTCCTCGGTTGTTGTTACCTCTTCTGAAGTCTCTTCCTCAGTTGTTGTCACTTCCTCTGAAGATTCTTCCTTTGCTGCACCAAGCACCGTAATTTTTGATTCACACTTTGTTCTGTCAGACTCTGAACCGTCCTCCAAAACAGCTGTTACCTGAACCTTATGCTCACCCGGCTCTATGTTTTCAAATGTATAGAAAGCAACCTGCGCATCGTTCTTAATTACATTGCCATCAAGATAGATTACATATCTTGCACCTTCCATACCGCAAGGACCATATACCACGGTAAGAACATTCTCACTCGGACTACCTAACACCAAACCCACAGGTGGATTTACTGTTACCTCGGCGGCAACTTCTACTCCTTCCTCCGCACTCGCTGTCATCGGGCAAACTCCTGTAACTGCAAGTGCTGTTGCAAGAGTCATTGCCTGCACGCGCTTACGCCACTTCATGCGTAACCACTTAGGACACTTTTCCTGCTTCATTCATATACCTCCCTTTCATGAAACCCTTACATACAGTTTCTCTAGTATCACTTTATCGGTTTTTCCAATGATAGGAAAGTACTGTTTTTTTATTCATGGTGTCAAAATTTTAGCGGTGATTTTTGTTTTTATTGTTTAATATGTTGTATCTCCAAAAGGCACAATTTGTTTTTCTTGTGCACAATGCAAAAACGTGCGCCACCGGACGCACGTTTGAAACGACATTATTTTATTCCGAAAGTACCTCAATCAATCTTAAAGTGTACCCATTGTCAAGGGCATTTTAAGAAGAAGGGATTACTCCACTAAGCGGATATTGAAATATACCCCATACTTATCACACAATTCCATTTCTGATAGGTTGCCAGACAAGTACTCTTCACATATTTTTATAATTATTTCTTTTGAATATTTAGACATAAAAATCCCCCTAAGTAAATTTTGGTTATTTACCTTGTCTACTTAAGGGGAATCATATCATTATAGTGACCTTTTAAAACATCATTATTTATTCAACGCTTTCCATTCATCAAAGATTTTTCCGCAATTGTACTCCGGTGCATAATTTAATGCTACGTCGTAGATTTCTTGAATCTTCGCTTCATCCTCTTCCAGTTCGTCAGCAATCAACCCCGGTAATTTTCCCTTTGCCATCTTCTTGCAGACTTGTTCAATGAGCTTCTTCTCTTCGCCTTCGCGAATACCTTTCTGAACCCCACGTTCCTCAATTCTATCTAACAATATCTCACTCATGGTTATTTCATCTCCTTCCCATGTCCCACTTACCTCTTCAAAACGCTTATCATGCGTCAATGCTGCCATCATCTGTAATAACGCATCGACATGTTGTATAACACCTTTAGTCCTTATTCTTACGTTTTTGTACAAAATAATCCGCCACAAAACGAAAATCGCTCTGAAAACTGTTTACCTGTTCATCCGTCAAATACGCTATCTCAAATACATTCATTTTATAATCTGTAACATAGTTTTCCAACTCTTCCGGAATGGCTACAAATTCGTGAAGACTCGTAGCTGCATCCCATCTGCTCGTTCCAAAATATAAAACCATTGTAACAACCGGACATCTTACCTTACAATCTCGATTCAATTGCGCTCTGTAATATGCGCCATCATAACCTGCAATACGGAATATCATGTCCTTATCAACTTCTGTCTGGTTTTCCAGTCCAATGAGAACAATCTCTGTTTTTTGATTCTCCCATAATTTTGCAATGTCACGTCTTTGTTCATGCGGTTTTCCATCTGCCTTGTATTGTGTCTCAGTGTTCGTTTCACTTAGCTCAGACGGATTGATTTTTCTTTTTCCGTCAAATAGCAGTACATTTAAAATATCCGCAAATACATCATTGTACGATTCCAGATATTTTTCTGAAAGATCTTTTTCTCCCATGTATCCTCTCTTTCCTTAATTATACCGATACTTTCGGCATGACTCAATATTTTTTTGGCATATTCTGAAATATACGGCGACTTGCCGCCAAGAATCTTGTACAAGAAATTTGAAATGTCTTTCCGAATTACCTGAGAATCACATTAACAGAAACAAAACCACATGTAAAGCCAAATGTAATAATTCGGTCGTGAAATGTAATAATTCGTTAGTTTCTGACAACTTAAAAACCGGCACATAATCTGTGCCGGTTCTGCTCTTCCTACTTCGCAAACAATCCCGCAAGCTGTTCCACTCCTGCGATATTGTTGGATGCTTCTTTATTTGCTTCCTGTATCTGGATGTATACCTCTTTACGATATACAGGGACTTCTTTCGGTGCGGAGATGCCGATCTTTACCTGTTCCCCTTTTACTTCAAGCACCGTAATCTCTATGTCATTGTTAATCATCAGAGCTTCGCCTTTTTTTCTGGATAGTGCCAGCATATCTTTCACCTGCCTTCTTTCTTACTTGTCACGCATGCTGTGTCGCCATCAAACTATCGTAAATGGCATGTTTAATACTGTATTTCTCATCATCTGCGATTAACTGTACAGCTTTACAGGTATCTGCATTGACGATAATAGGCGCTCTCAGGTTCACTGTGGTCTGTGTGATATCCTTTGGAACGGTTACCGTTACCAGAATAAGGATATCTGCATGCTCAATGTCGTCTCCGAGCGGTGCTAAAAGCTCCTGCGGAAACTTCGGTTCATAGCCAGCCATTACCAGCTCCGGATTCATAACCGGAAGGGCAAATGCCGGCTCCTGAATTGACTGCAGCCACTTAATACCTGAGTCATTCCCCTTTTCAATATTGTAAATCAGAGTAAATTCCTTCAAATCCGGGAAACCAAGGATTCCGCTTTCAAAACGGATAATCTTGTCATCCTCCACTGCAATTTTACCAAATACTCTTGTATTTACTTCTACCATAATTCTTTCACTCCATTTCAGTCTTATCCTGCTGTGTACAGGTGAATTTTGAGTTGTAGAAACGGTTGTATTCCTTTGAATTATGTCAACTGTCGGAATTATTGTATCACATTTCTACATTTTTTGCTATAGTTTTCTGATATCTTTTTTTAGATTTATGTAAATAAATTTAAATAAAATCTAACAGTGTTGTCTGCATAACGTAGCTGATAGAAGATAATGCTGCCTCATAGGTCAGCTCTACGCTGCTCAACTGAATAGCGAGCTCTGTTACATCTGCATCCTCATTTTCAGATACCAGCTCCTGGAAGTTGGTCTGCTGGGAGCCTAATCTGTTCTGGATTAACAGTAATCTTGACTCACGGCTTCCGACATTGGTCTGCGCAAGCGATGCTTGCTCTAAATAGCCGTCGAAATCGGTCATCAGTGCTTCACAACGCTTCTGCACCTTATGCTTTGCCATGGTTCTTGCCTTATCAAGTGCGGCTAGCTCGGTTTTCAGCTTTTCAAGCTCGTCACCTTCATACTTTTCAGATTCAATCATTCCCTTTACAGTATTATAGGTTTCCTCTAAGCTTGCATACTCATCGAGCATGGCAATGACTTCGTCCACGTCTCTTCCGATATCATGGGTGAATACTTCATCCGCTGTTGTATTTACACGGATGCTCTGGTTGCTTCCGATATCATATTCAATGATCTGTTTAGCTTCCTGTGCTACCGGATCATTTAACTTTTCTTCATTATATACGAGCTTCTTAGGGAAGGTTCCTGTTACCGGATCCTTCTTGGTTTCATCATATCTCTCTGCATAGAAATAGTGAATCGGATCAAGGTCACCCTCCTGCCATGTAGACTTATCATAGCTGAGTCTGATTTCTGCGTCCAACGGTAAGGCAGACAGCTCTTCATTTATATTCTTGCCAAGCAGTAATTCCCCTGTTTCAGCGATATAAACGATGTCATTGGCATTGGCATCGCCAAGCGCTGCTTCGTATGCTTCGTCGGAGCCGCTTGGATAGAAGTTCGTTACGGTTAAGGTTGTTTCATAGCGTTCATCAAATCCAAAACCTACAACATTACCGGCTGCATCTGTTTCCGGTGTATATCCGAAGGTGGTTGTCTTTGCAGGAGCAGCCTCTGTAAAGGTGATCATACCATTTTCTGCGGAAACAGACGTATTGGCATCAATCGGAACTGCTGTGCCATTCAATGGTACATTAATCGGTGTGCCGTTGATTGTCATGGTTAATCCACCCTGAGCATTTGCCACATTGTCAATTGTTACAGTACCTGCAGACATTTCAAGAGCTACGGTATTATTTATCTCATCCACCTTCGCTGTCTGCAGATAGCTTACACCAATATTCTGTGCATTTACAGTATTATCCTGACTAAAATCCACATCCGCATAGGCAAGACGGATTCTTGGAATATCATAAGACTCTACCTGATATTCGGTTGTTGTCTTATCCGCTGCATTAAAGTTGCCTTCATTGATGGAGGCAAGCTCACCTGTTCTTACAAAAACTGTATTATCAATACAGGTATTGTTTCTCTGTTCAATAATGGAATATCTCTCTTCCTTATCCTCCTTAAAGGTAAGCGGAAGGTCTGTACGATATCCTGTGAAAATGCTTCTTCCGGCGCTGTCGGCATTACCTGTCGAGTAGATTTCCTTTTCAAAGTTGGAAAGATTCTCGAGAATCGCCTGACGGTCCTTTTCTTCCAACGAACCTTTTGCTGCCTGCACGATATACTTTCTCATTTCGGTAAGAATATCGGTTGTAGTTGCAATTGCAGATTCAGTCAGCTGAAGCCAGCTTTCTGCGTCCTCTGAGTTCTTTTCATAATACTGATCAATCTTGCTTAGGGAAGAGTTCAGCTTCAAAGAACGGATTGCAATAACAGGGTCATCAGAAGGTCTTGTAATCTTCTTCATGGTAGAAAGCTGTGTAGTCAGCTTTTCCTGCAATGCTTTATTTGTATTCAAATTGCTCAAGGATGTACTCTGCATCATCTTGGTTGTAATTCTCATTGCCATAGTAATTACCTTTCCTTTCTCTTGTTCGCGAATTTGTGCCCCTGCACAAATTTGCCGTGTGAAAAATCTTCCACTTATGGATTTTTCACACTATACTCCTGTCTCCTGAATGAGCTTGTCATACACCTCACATAAAACGGAGATCATCTTACTTGACAGGTTGTATGCATTCTGGAACTTAATCATATTTGCTGCTTCTTCATCGGCATCTACACCGCTGATGGAATATCTGTTATTTGCAATGGTTTCTTCAATATCCATATAGATTTCCTGAAAGGTATTTGCACTGTTTGCATTTAATGCGGCATCTCCCATCAGACAGATCAGGAAATCCTCTGCCTTACAGCCTCTGAACTGCATCTTGTTCGGGTCAACTGCCAGTCCAATCAAATCTTCCACGATATCGTATTTTGAAATACCGCCTGTCTCAACGGTATGTGTTGCCATTTTATTCGGATCTGCTTCCAGGATTTCCGATACGTTGAAGTTACCTGCTGTCAGTCGGAAGTATCCATCCTGTGTAGATTGATACGTTGTCGCGTCCATTCCCACTTCAAGCGTATACTGTTCGCCCGTAAGCTTATCTGTTCCGGTAAAGAAGAGTGCACCGGTTCTGTCTTCTCCGTAATAATCGGTTGCCTGATCTTTTCCATAAATATGATTGAAAGCAGAAACGTAGTCTCTTACCCACTCATTCATCTGCTCGAGATAATACGGAATACCCTGATAATCCACCTGATCTCCAACCTTGGCAAGCTGGCTTGTCTTGGCTGTGGTGATTCCCTTCGGGTTCTTAACCGGATTCTTGGAAAGCTGGAAGGTGTAGAAGCAGCCGTCCTCTGTCTCCTCATAGGTCCAGCTGTCGTAGTAGAACTTATCGCCGCCTATGGTAATCTGGCCATTTGATAACGGAAGTGTAGACTTTGACATATCCATCAGATAATCATCCGTTACCTCAACCTTTACTGTCTGTTCGCCCGGATTAATTCTTGATACTCTGCCGTTAAAGGCCTCATCGTTATTACCGTCTCTCATTTCAAAGAGTCCCTTTAACTCACCCTCTGTAGAGTTGGCATATACGCCAAGGTCATCTCCGGTATCTGACCAGTAAATATCATATAATCCTTCACTGTCATTCACATTAACCTGCTGATAGCTGTCTCTCGGGATACACTCCAGTTCGCGGTAGGAATAACCGCTTACAAGTGTCTGTCCGCCTGCTATCTTTACAATATAATTATAAGTACCTGTTGCAATACCTGTCCTTGCATCGATTACCGGCTGTTCCTCAACAGAAACATCGACAACCGCTGACAGCTGGTCAACTAACAGGTCTCTCTTATCACGGAGCTCATTTGCATGGCTGCTTCCGTCCATTTCTATCAGATTGATTTCCTTATTTAAGGAAGCAATTTCTGTTGCAATACTGTTGATTTCTTCTACCTTAATCTTAATTTCATCATTTACGTCAGTTTGCATGGACTGGAAATTGTTATAGAGCAGATTAAAATACTCACATACATTTCCTGCCTTTCCGATGAAGCTTAAGGCATAGTTGGAATCACCTGTATTTGCTGCAAGAGACTGTAACGCTGCATCCATTTCATCGAAAATAGCGGTAAATCCCTTTGTTGTTTCCGTATTATCGAGATAGGTCTCGATGATTGCAGCATAGTACTGCTTTTTATCATATTCACCAAGCTTGGAGTTATTGTTCCAATACTTGGAATCATAGTAAATATCTCTGACTCTTTCTGCACCGTAGATATCAACACCGGTTCCTACACAGCCGTAGCTTGTATAGGTTCGAATCGCATCAGCCGCTCCCTGATTTACTATCTGTCTGGAAAAGCCTACCGTTTCAATATTGGCAATGTTGTTTGATGTTGTATTCAATGCCGCATTGGATGCAACCAAACCGGTATACGATGTATTTAATCCTAAAAATGTAGATGGCATGTCCCTCTTTCCCCCTTGTCTTATTATCCAACAAAATATTACAATATTTCTGCTGTACCGAATATTTTGCCTACTGTGCCATACTTAATACAGAATCCATCAATGTATTAAGTACATTGATATAACGGCTTGCTGCATTATATGCATTCTGATACATAATCATATGTTCCAGCTCTTCATCGGACGATACGCCGATGACTGACTGTCTGTTGGATTCTATCTGTTCTACGGATAACTGCTGGAATTCATACAGTCCCTTGAATACGCTACCCATGGTAGCCATCTGGTTTACGATTTCCGTATAGCAGTCCTGATAACTGGTCGGCTTTGTTGCAAACGGATTGATATAAATCGCTGCATCTTCAAACGCCTTGATAAAGGCTGTTCCCAAGTTATAATCCGCCGAATCATCTTCACTCTTGAAGCCAAGCTTGGTTGGTGTCTGTACCAGCTCCTGATTTATCTGAAGGCTCTTACAGTTGTAGAGCATCTCCGTTTCGTTCGGGTCTTCCTCTACGAATCTCCAATACTGATCTGTCGGTCCACCTTCTTCATCGTAAATACGATACAGCTTTTCACCGTTCTGCATCGCTGCCTGAGCCTGTGCATCGGTATACGTTACCTGTTCATATGCCGGCGTCATCGCCTTTAAGAACATCTGCATCGGTGTTCCGTCCGGATTGCAGAGATATCCGCTTGCCGGATCACAGTAGGAGGCGAGTACATCATTAATCTTGGTAATGATTCCGTGTACCAGATTATCGAACTCAGCCTGAACATTCATAACAACGGAGTTGGCGATGAAATCGTTATAGTACTCATAGCCTGCTTCTTCGTTGAACTGATTCTGTGTTATCTTCAGAGCTTCGAGCTTCGTATCTGTCATGACAGCTGTCTGTAAATCCGTATAATTTGCTACATGGTCACCTCTTGCAAGAAGAAGTGCTCTTAAGGCTCCGATATCGGTATCTCTTTCTGTAGAAATAACCTCTGTGGAATCAAAAAGCTGTGCTGCTGAATAATCTGCAACTCTTTCACCGTTCTTATCCAGAGTGTAAATGACATTCTGCTTCCAGTACGGAGTGTAGAAGCCTGTTTCCAGATCCTGTGTCAGACCGATTTCATAGTTATCAAACTCTGTTACGAAATCAACTCCGTTAAAGCGAATGGATACTCTTCCGTAGATATCCTCGTCATAGGTTACATTTCCGTAGCTTGCAAGTGTATCAATGAGATAATCTCTCTCATCTCTTAAATCATTTGCATGCTCCAGGTTACTTACTTCAACCTTTGCAATCTCATTATTGAGCCATACCACTCTTTCACCGATTTCATTAATCTCGTTTACAATGTCTCTGATCTGAATATTCAGGTTATCCTGATATTCAATAAAGGACTTATAAACAGAGGTTGCATTCTCAGCAAAGCCTGCACACTTCTGTACAAACAGTGAAATATAGGTAGAGTCGTTCGGGCTCTTAGAAAGCTCTTCCATTGCAACCCAAAGTCCTTCTACAGACTCCTTAAAGGCAGCGCCGTCAAGCTCACCTAATATGTCTTCAATTTCCAAAATTGCTGAATATGAGGTCTCATAGAAATCAGACCTTCCTGACTCCGCACGATACAGCTTATCAAGAAATTCATCTCTGATATGTCTGCACTCGGAATACTGGACGCCCTGGCCAATCTGCATATCTGAGATGGCCGGGGTCGTAGATATTGTATTGTAATTGATATCGGACTTTGCGACCTGCTGTCTTACATAGCCCGGTGTATTGATATTCGATAAGTTGTGCGCAACTGTATTTAACGCATTCTGGGATGATTGTAATCCACTTTTTCCAATGTATAATCCGCCGAATAATGACATGGTATCACCTCACATTAGCCTTACTGCTTTGCATCAAATGCACCATGAAACATACCCAGCTGACTACCAGTACAGTATGCGCTTTTTGAATAATTGGCTGTTTGCGGCGCAGATTTCAAGGCTCGAAGCATGTTCAGATTGAAGCCTACCATATCCAGTGCATCTGCCAGAAGCATCTGATTCTTTTCATTTGCTTCCTTCAGTCTGTTTACGGTACCCTTAAGCTTTTCCTGCACCTCAACCAGCATCTGCTGTTGGTCAGGACGCTTTTCCAGCATCTGAATCAAATTAATAAGTTTCAATGTTTCAACATCCTTGTTAACTACGTTGGCAATATCAGCCAGAACTTCCTTTCTGGACTTTTCCATCTTTTGGATTCTGCCTACAATTTCCTGTTCGTCTTCCGTGATTTTCCCCAGGCTTTCAATATCTCCCTTTACAATTGAGGGAGTCTTTTGGTCAGCGAGCTTCACAAGAGCCTCATACTCTGTGTTCTCCCTGTCCAAAATGTCTATCAAATTCTCTAATAAACTAGCCACCCGATTACCTCACATTATGTCGATAGAGAAACCCTATCACTTAAAATAGACCATTATACTTTTCCAATAATTTTCCCGCCAGATCTCCAGCGCTCACCTCATAGGTTCCGTTGTCAATCTGCTCCTTCAAAGGACTGATTACACTTTCTCTCACGTCAGGTGTATTGGTTAACGCCTGCTTCGCAACCTGTGCATCCTTTCCTGCTGCGGATAACAGAAGCTGATCCTTAAAGCTTGACGAAGATACCCTCTTCTCTTCTGTCTTCTTTATACTCTTGCTTCCGTAAATCTGTTGTATTTGATTGTATGCATCTATACGCATCTTAGACTCCTCCTTTCTAAAAATGTGCTGCCATAACTATTCAGTACCTTCATAGTTACATGCAAAAATCCATCCTAAATTTGCTTCGCAAATGGATTTTTGCTTATTCATACTACGTTTTCTTACGGAATCCGCAGTAAATGCGTATTCCTACCGAATAATTATTTGTTGCCTACAATGCTTTTAGATTTTTTCACTCATTATGTTTATCGGATTTTTTGCGGTAGACTTAATAGTTTTGTTTGAATTATTTTATTTTTTTACTATTTTCAAGCCTGTCCTGAACAATTATTCCTTCCTTAATATAGCTTCTAATAAATACACCCTGTTAAACGGGAAGGAAAAGTAATATCCGTCTGTAATATCACTTGTATACGCCATAACCTCTTTTGCGATGGCAACGCCGACTGCCTCTCCCTCTTCTCTCGTTGCCTCCTGCGGATAGCGTGCAATCAGCTCATCCGTTACTGCAATTCCCGCAATCTCATTTTTCATAAACATCGCATTACGTCTGCTGATTAATGGCATAATGCCGCAAAGAATCCTTGCTCCCGTCTCGTCCTTGATTCTGCGCACCCTGTCTGCATCCTCTTTTGTGAAAACAGGCTGGGTAAAGAAAAACTGCGCTCCTGCTTCCATTTTGCGTTTTACTCTCCCTATTTCCACGTCAAGATTCTTTCTTCCCTGATTAATGGCTCCGCCATAAACAAGCGGCGCTCCCGCAAAGCTTTCCTCGTTCATATCCCTTGCAATGTTCATCAGTCCAACAGAGTCAAAGTTAAAGACTGCCTTTACCGTTTCCCTTACCATGGACGGAACAGGGTCACCTGTTACAATCAGCATATTGTTGATGTTATTAATATGCGCGCCTAAGAAAAGCGAGCGCATCGCAATTGCATTCTTATCACGACAGCAGATATGAGGCATAACACACATGCCTGTTTCATATCTTACCTTTTCTGCCATCAGAACAGAATCAATTCTGGTTCTTCCCGATGGGGAATCCGGGAAGGTAAGCACATCCACGCCCTGCTTCTGCAGCATATGTGCTGCCTCTAAAAGCTTCTCGTCATCTGCGTTTGCAGGTGGCGCAAGCTCCACGGCGATAAGCTTCTTATTCTTTATCGTACCGTCTTCCTCTTCAAAAAAGCCAAGATGCTTTACTGCCTTGCTCTGTGACTCAATATGTACTGCCTCTCTTTGTGCTACGGGCTGTCCTGCTGCCTCCCTTTTTACAAGCTCTCTGATAAATCCCGGATTGGTTCCGCAGCAGCCACCAATCATTGCAAGTCCGTAGGTTCCTGCCATTTCACTTACCTTGTCCGCATAATAATCCGGATGGTTTGCAAATTGCAGCTGGTTCCGGATACGCTTCGGATATCCTGCATTCGGCAGGGCAATGAGGTGCTTGTCACTCTCTTCGAGATATGGATAAACACCGTTTAGAATCTGCTCCATATGTCCCGGTCCCACGCCGCAGTTTAGACCAATAGCATCGATTTCCTCCACTGCTGCCGCCGCAGTCAACAGTCTTTTGGCACTCAATCCCGCATTGCTGTACCCGAACTGATTCACGGAAAACTGTACCATGACAAAGATGTCATTTTCTTCCTTGATTCTTTTGATTACCGGCAAGATATGCTCCATATCGGAAAAGGTTTCAAAGGTCAGAACCTCAATTTCTTCACTGATAAAGGTCTTTGCAAGCTCGTAATACTGCTCCTCGATTGCTGCCTGTTCCATCCCCTCCGTCTTGGGAATCGGTCCGATATCTCCTGCAAGAAAGATGTCTTCCCTGCCCTCTGCTGCTCTTTTTGCATGCGTAACAGCATGACGGATAATCTCCTGTACCGCCTCAAAGTCCATATTCAGCAGGACGGTATTTGACGCAAAGGTATTTGTTCTGATCAGTCTTGCGCCTGCTTCTATATACGCCTTGTGAATCTCCTCCACGCGCTCTTTGTGGTCAAAATTGGCAAGCTCCGGCATCTCATCGGTATTATATCTGTCCGTGTAATAGGTTCCGAAGGAACCATCGGTTATTAGTCTGTTATTCTGTAAATATTCTCTTATCGTCATTTTCTATAACCCTTTCCGTACTTCATGATTTATGAATGTTGCCCGGCAACAGGTGTCCGGTGTTTCACACCAAACAATATCAATTTACCACGTTTTTATTATTGTAACAAGAAAAAAGAAAACCGACCGCCGAACGAAAACAGCACCGGACTGTTTTCACAATCCGATGCCGTCTCCAAACGTCTACTTATTCACTTTTAAGAGTTACCTTTACTTATTAAATCTGAACCAGTTGAAGTTGTACAGATAACCGTCACCTTCAAATACCAGATAAACGTTATGTGTTCCGGTTACTCCTTCTGCGTCAAGCTCACAGCTGAAGTCATCCCAGTTGCCCCAGCCGCCTGTCGGTGTTACCTCACAGGTACCAATCAGCTTACCGCCATCGTCATCCTTGGCATCCAGATAAATCTTGATGTTACCGCCGCTTGCATCGGAAGAGGCTCTGAAGTCTGCTGAAACCGGTGAGTCCTCACCGAAATCAACGCCTGCGTACAGAGCGTATCCGTAGGTATTAATACCTGCCAGATGCTGTCCGCCGCCTTCATCACCACAGCCCTCGTTGCTTGCTCCGACAACCTCATCATTGTTTTCTGCCTGAATCTTTCCATAGGCATCTACTGTATTTACTTCTACTGACTTCACTTTACCTGTTTCGTTACTTTCCTTCGTGCCGGTGTATGCACCGATACCGGTAACCTTTACCTTAATGGTATAGCCTGCATCAGAGAACTTTACGGTATAGCTGGAGCCTGTGCCCCTTACCTCACCGTTTACAAGCCATTCGTAGTTTACGTTTGCGCCTGCCGGTTCTACCTTAGCTTCCAGAGTATCACCTACGGAAAGCTCATCGGTTGTCAGGCTTACACCTGTAACTTCCTTCTCCTCTTCATCAGAGAACTTAAACCAATCAAGGTTGAATAAATATCCCGGTCCGCTCACTACCAGGTATAAATCATGTACACCTGTTACACCTGTTGCATCACAGTCAAATTCCTGCCAGTTGCTCCAACCGCCTGTGTTGGTAATCTCACAGGTTCCGATTAAAATGCTCTTCTCGCCTTCCATGGCATCTGCACGAAGCTCAACTTTTCCACCCTCAGTATCTGAAGATGCTTTGATAATGAATTTCTTTGGTCCGTTTGCGCCAAAGTCGATATTCTTGTACAGAGCGTATCCACTCTGGTTGATACCATCTAACATGGTGCCGCTTGAACCGACATTTCCGCCCTTTTCGCTGAAGTCCTCACACTGAATGGTTGTATATGCCGGGGTACTTGTAGAAGATACCTTATTTGTTGTATTGCTCTCAATGCTTCCTACACATTCGCCATAACCGGTTACCTTTAAGAGAATCGACTTACCAACATCTTCTGCGGTAGTCTTGTAGGTGCTGCTGTATCCCTTGAATACGCCGTCTACATACCACTCATAATTTACAGTAGCATCTGCAGGCTCAACCGTAGCCTTAACCTCATCACCTACTGTAACGCTTTCATTAATGGTTACACTTGTTACTACCGTCTTGGTGCTTTCATAGAACTCAAACCAGTTCAGATTATACATTGCATCTGTTCCGACAAATACCAGATAGAGGTCATGCTTGCCGGTAACAGCCGACGTAACATCTGCCATAAAGGTCTTGAAGTTCTGCCAGTCTCCGGTGCTTGCAATTTCACATGTTGCAAGAATTGTTCCGTCGATTGCACCGTCGCGGATTTCAATCGTTCCGCCATTCCATGCAGAGGCTCTGATTGCTACCTTAGTAGTACCCTCTTCGCCGAATTCCACATTCTTATAAACGGCATAAGCACCATTCTGGATACCTGCAAGAACGGTACCGCCTTCTGCGCCTTCTGTTCCTACACTGTCAGCTTTTTCATCATAGCTTTCCATTTCAATTCTGCTGTATGCAGACTTGCTGTCAGTAACCGGTTCCTCTGTTTCTTCTCCGCCAAGCTCTAATGCTTCGCTTGTGAATCCGAACTTATCCAGGTTGAAGAGGAAGCCTTCTCCCTTGAATACAAGGCAGATATCCTGTACACCTGTGGTAGGCTCAATCTCACATACAAATTCTGACCAGTTGCTCCAGCTTCCGGTATTCTTAATCTCGGCTGTTCCTAGCAATTCTCCCTTACTGTCGCCAAGACGGATTTCAATGCTGCCGCCCTTTAATGCGGATGCTGCTGTAAACTTTGCTCTGATAGCCGCTTCGCTACCGAAATCAATATTCTGATATACGGTGTAATAACCGTCCTGAATAGAGCCAATGCTCTTCCTGCTGCTTTCCATTACAATACCGCGGCAGGAATTGAAGTCTTCTGCCTGTACCTCGGTACCGTTCTTAATCATATTGGTAGAGTTGGTTACGTTCTGTAATAATCCAACTGCAGTAGATGCGCCAAAGGATGAATACTCGGTGTTATCCGCGGTCTTCTCTCCCCAACGTGTCCACATGATACCTTCTGAATTGCGGTTTTCCCATGCAGTTGCCGCATTCATCTGCATCCATTCCATTACCTCAGGGTTATTATGATTTACTGCATACAGATAGAACCATCTAGGCATAATGCCCTTGAAGCCCTGGCTGTCATCGTAGTTATTGCTGCTGCCGGCTTCATTATTAACCACACCGCCCTGATACATTGTGTTCATGGTATAATCACAGGACTTACCTGCATATTCAAGATACTTTGCATCTCCATAGTGTTCATACAATAAGGTTGCTGCACCTACGAAGGTAGCCTGATTGTAAGTGAATTCCCAATTGTAGATTTCACCGTTTATATCCATATTATCCAATACGCGACCGGTCTCTGCTACAAAGAGCTTCTCTACTACCCAGTCAAACATACCCTTTGCCTTTTCGTAGTAGGTATTATCACCTGTGCTCTTTCCTAACAGACATGCTGCAATGGCGCCCGGACAGTTTACACAGGCATTCTTGGACTGGTTATCTGTTTTCCAGAAGATACCGCCGCCAAGGTCATCACTTGCTGCACGATTATATGCGATATCAAAGTTCTTGATGGCTGTATCCAGATATACCTGCTCACCTGTCAGGTTATAAGCTCTTGTGCAGGCAATAACCATCCACATAATATCGTCATTGAAATCATTAAATTCCCATTCAGTTCCAAAACGTCCGGTAAAGTCAAGATATACTGCCTTAATCATGTTCTTATATCTTGCTTCTCCTGAGTGCTCATATGCATCCAGTACGATTTCATACATTTCCGCATAATCCCAGAAATAGTTGCTCTTAATCTTTCCTACACCGTCTTTTTCACTGTAGTACTTATTGTTAAAGCTTGTAAACGCATCGTATGCGATAGACTCAAAGTCCAAAATGTACTGCTTCTTGAGTACTTTCCCGGTTGTGTTACTTTCTGTTGTTCCGGAATAGCTTCCAAGACCGATTACCTTTAACTGAATGGTCTTTCCGGCATTTGACGGACTTACATTATAGGTAGTACCCTTATCTGCTAATACGCCGCCTACATACCATTCATAGCGAACGGTTGCTTCCTCCGGTACAACGGTTGCCGTTAACACATCGCCCACGGTTACATCGCCGTCTGTAATCTTTACGCTTGTTACCTTATTGGTATTATCAGAACATAACTCTAACCAGTTCAGGTTAAACAGATATCCGTTTCCTCTGAATACTACATAAACATCATGGGTACCTGTTACGGTATTGTCGATAGTACACTCAAAGGACTGATATGCGCTCCAGTCTCCTGTCTTGGTAACTGTTGCTGTTCCAATGAGCTTGCTTTCGTCACCCTCTAAAGCATCCACACGGATTTCCACAGTACCGCCATCCATTGGTGTTGCGCCTCTGACAACTGCATACTTGAAGCCTTTTGTTCCAAAGTCAATATCATCGTACTTGGTGTATCCGTAATTCTGGATACCGCAAAGCTGCTCTCCGCCTTCTGCGCAAGGTTCAGAGGTAACCGTACCGCCGATACCGTCAGTATCTGCTGAATAGTTCTCAAGCTCAATACGCACGGTACGAACAGGCTGTGGCTCTTCCGGCTTTACCGGTTCCTCAGGCTTTGGGTCTGCCGGCTTTGGCTCTGTATTTCCGCTGTTATTATTATCATTATCGTCGTCATCGTTGTCGCTACTGCTGCTGCCGCTACTGCTACTGCTTGCCGGCAACTTAGCGATTTCTTCCACTGCAAGCTCTAATCCGCACACGGTACAAACCTTATGCTTTGAGCCCTTTGCTGAAGTAGTTGCCTTTGCTGTTACCGTCCAGTCACTCTCTGTATGCGGAATCGCAGCAATTGCCTCTGTATAGGTGTCACCACAGGAGCAAAGATAGCCCTTTACACCCAGTGCGTTACAGCTTGGCTGTACGGTCACCGTTTCTACATAAGAATGGGTATGAGCCGGTGTTGCTGTCTGTCCGCCTGCACCCTGATTCTGCTGTGGCGTATCTGCCAAAGGTGTATCCTCATCCTGAATCGTTGTGTCTGTATCGGTTGCTTCTGCGACCTGGGATTCCTCTTCCTGCTGTGTCTCCTCTGCAACCAAGGATTCTTCTTCCTGTTGTGTGCTCTCCTCCTGCACATCCTCTTCAGACGATACTGTATCCGTTACAATTTCATCAAATTCCATGGTACTGATTGTCGTATCTTCGTCTGCCTTATTTCCGCAACCGGAAAGTACTGCTGCCATAAGGAAAAAGACCGCCAATGTTTTAGTAATTTTTTTTCTCATGTTCAATCCTCCGTTGTATGATGCTTCATAAATCGTACCTAGTAAAAATGCTCCTCCTCTCTACTCTCATGCTCCTGTTTCACTTTGCTATAGCCAAAGTATATATTATTCATACCATTATGTCAACCATTGTTTCAATTGATATATCATTTATTTTGCCCATAAAAAAAGAACCGCTAAGCAGTTCTTTTTCCTTATTGTTATACTCTTCCTTCTTTAACGGCTCTGTCGTAATTCTTCTGAGCTTCCTTGATAAACTCGTCATCATGTCTCTTCTCAGGCGGAATGTACGCTTTTCCAGGTTCTCTTTCTCGCAAATTGAATTGCCCCATCGCCTCTCTTAAATCATCTGCTCTTTCATTCAGTAAATCACAGGAGGCTGCTGTTTCCTGGCTGATTGCAGCGTTTGCATCAACCACTTCTGATATTTCCGTGATATTTCTCTCAATCTCCTTGATCTGCGACTTCTGTTCTGCACCAATGCTGGTCATCTCATCATTCATCTGATAAATAGCGTCTATACTTTCTACAATCTTATTAAAGGTTTCAAAGGTATCGTTGGATATTCTGTTTCCCCGCTTTGCCTTTTCCATGGTATCTTCTATCATCTGCCGGCTCTCTACAACAGCCTTTGCACTCTGTGAGGCAAGATTTCCGACCTCATTTGCTACAACCGCGAAGCCTTTGCCTGCCGCTCCGGCTCTTGCTGCCTCGATAGAAGCATTCAGTGCAAGAAGATTGGTCTGGGATGCAATCTGCTCAATCGTTTCAATAACTGCTGAAATCTTCAGGGATGAATCCATGATGTCCTCCATGGCGCTAAGTAACTCCTGCATTTTTTCATTACTTACCTGAATTTCCTGCTTAATCTGCTCTGAAATATCCTTGGAATTGCTGATTCTCTCAACATTCTCGTTGAGAAGATTACTTGTCTGCTCAATCGCTTCCTTGAAATCAGCAATACTGTTTACCTGCTGGGTGCAGCTGTTGGCAAGAGAGCTGCTTGCATTCGCAATATCAGTTGCACCACTTGCAACATCACCGGCAATTTTTGTAATGTTTGCAAACATGATATCATTACTCTGCACCAGTTTGTAAAGACTCTTGGCAAGGCTGTCTTCGGACGAATGAATGTTTACAAATGCTGTCATGTCTCCTTCTGCCACTCGTTGAACAACACGCACATTCTCTACAATGTTATTTGCCATTGCCTTAAATGCTTCCACCATCAGGTTAACCTCTTCCATTTCGGAAGACATATCCCCAACTTCAATATTTTCCGAGCCTCGCGAAAGTGCCTTTGCCCAGTCAGCAACCTTCCTGATCGGTGATGCAATTGACTCTGCGAGCATACCGGACAATACACCGATAACCTGCGAAGCAACCACTGCCAGTAAAACACTGATAATCATTGCGGCTACAACTTCTATCATTAATGCATTGTAATTCAATAACTCTCTGTCTAAATAATATGCCACAATAACATCCACCTGCGCTGAAAATTCATCATTCATTGCTGTGATGGATTCTACAAACGGCACTGCCTGCTCTGTATCTCCCTTCGCTGCATATTCCTCAGCCCGGGAATTTATCTGTGCATGAAGATCCAGCGCTGCCGCAAATGCCGCACGGGATTCCTCTGTCTTCATATTTTTTCCGTCAAAATCATCATACCATGTATTAAACTCAGCATTGGTAGCGGCAAGTCCCTGTGTAAAATCCGTACCCTTTACTACTGCTACCACAACATCCGAAACAAGCTTATCCTGAATATCGCGCATCTCCCCGATTTTCTTGGAACGTTCCGATGCGACCTGCATGGTATTACAATAATATCCTGACATAATCAAATTGAGTGCCGTCCAAATTACCAACGCAATCATAATGACAGTCATAGCCTTATTGTTAAATTGGATATTCGATTCGATTGTTTTTGCTTTGTTTCTTTTTCCGATTTTTTGGGCCAAGCTGACCTTCCATGATCCCTTTGTTTTTTTCATATGCCCTCCTTAAAAATATAATAATTATTGTATTTTGTTTATTATTTACGCATTATAACAATATTATATTCTTATTTTCAGACTTTTGCAATCATTGTATTTATTTCACTATAAATCCTGCCGGAAGCTTCCAAGAAGAATTAGCATAGTAGAAGGTAACACTTGACATCAGATACTCGCCGTCGTAGTACATACAGGTTGAGCTTCCGCCGTCAAGATTGGCAGCATTGATTGCTCCGTATTCCTGCATGACAGAAATCAAATCACCACTGGATGCACCCAGATGACCCGACTTACCTCTTCCGTCCGTTGTAAACATAAGCACCGCACCATCCGCTCTCTGACCGATTGCCGTTCGCGGATTCAAACCGCTTCCCATTCCGTTCATCACTCTTGCTTCATTGTTTATAATCAGCTGAACAAAGTGATTGTTCGCATCGCTTGCTTCCTCCTGAAAGGTTACAGCATCACGAATCTTCATATCCGCTACCAGCTGTTCCACATCCGCCGGGGTCATATCGGACACATCTATAATCTGTAAAATATCATCCTCTGTAAATCCGACAAGCACAAGCCCGGTATATTGCTGCGGCTTATTAAACTGAATCTCTCCGTTAGAAACGATGACACCACAGGGCTTGCTTCCTCCTGAAAGGTTACAGCATCACGAATCTTCATATCCGCTACCAGCTGTTCCACATCCGCCGGGGTCATATCGGACACATCTATAATCTGTAAAATATCATCCTCTGTAAATCCGACAAGCACAAGCCCGGTATATTGCTGCGGCTTATTAAACTGAATCTCTCCGTTAGAAACGATGACACCACAGGGCATGCCACCCGTATTGTTGGTGGAGTCATACAGACCTCCGTTGATTCCCGCTATGGCATCGTTAGAGGTTACGAGCTCATCAAGTGTCACTCCTTCTGCCCGCCACGGATATATCGTTGCCAGACTGACTCTGGAAGGGTCTTTTACAATCATCATTGTTCCTGTATAGGTCGAGCCTGCCACCTCAAAGACTTCAATGTCCTGCGTTGTCTGTGCCGCACCCTGCGCACTACCCATAGTAACATCAATTGTTCCCACGTTTCCCTTATTAATCAGATTCGTATCAATCTCTGCCTTAAGCTCCTTCATGGAATTCTGATTCACAATTTCCTGTATTTCCTCTGACGTCAGGAACCATGATGCTAAAAATTTCAGCTGGCCTGTTTCCAGAATGGTAGTAACAAAGGTCTGCTGCACATGCGGATAGGAATCTGAGCACAGCATATTCAGCGACATCAAAAGTACAATAACTACAGCAATAAGGAAGGTTCCCACCAATGCCGCAATCTGTAACAGACATCTTGCAACGGCATTTCCAAGGGACATTTTTGCCACCTTTACTTTTCCATAATCATTACTCTGCATCATTCACAATCTCCTTCATACCCGCTATTTTCCATGTGGGATTGTCTATTCCATCCTTTGTTTCATCCGATTTGACAAAATAGAATCTGTCATTCATCGGATCATCTACCCGTTGCCCTGTTTTTCGTAACAGCATATGCTTCACAAAGCTGATATCAACGGAAAAACAATTCTCCGTAATCCATATAAAATTCGTAACTGAGGTGTCCGTAAATGCCGGATTCATAAGTGTATGCTCACTGGTAAAATGAATATCTGCCCCTGTCGCATACTGTCGTGCCACCCGATATTGGTTCGAGCCTGCCAGCAAATGCTTAGACAGCGATGCAAAGGACGCATCCTTTGACATAAAAAGACTCCACTCCTGTGCAAGTGCAAGCACATCTACTTCGCAGCTTACCTCCTCAGGAACTGTACGCAGCCCGCTGATGTCGACTGTAAAGTCATGCACAGCCTTCTCCTGATCAAGTACTACCTGCACTCCTGCCTCATCCGTTACACTAACCTGTACATCTTCTTCGAGAACTGCTATGTCATATTCCTGAACCTTCGGTAAATCCTCAACCAGCTCTGCCAGCATACTATACTCCGGATTATCATATTCACACACAGCCGCTGTCGGAACAGCCTCATCTGCTATTTCAACGGCATATTTACTGTTTGCCTTTACTGTCATATAGGTAAGCGGAAGCTGATTGCCTCCTTCGTAGCACACTTCATTTCCGTAATAATCCGAAATGGTAATCTCCGGCTTTTCCAAGAGTCTGATATCATAGCGTTTGCAGTTATTCTCTGCCGGTTCTCCTTCCTGCGTTTTTCCGTTTACCTTTACCATAAGCGTTGCCGGTAGTGTTAAATTATAATGATAAAATTCTGCATCTACCTGATAGTTATTCACGGTATAAGAAACCATATTTCCATCCTTATCGGTGATGGCAAACTCCGGCTCGCAATATACATCATGCACCACATAGGTAATCTCGCCATCCTTTCCGGCAACACCATCCACCGGTTCGAGCGCGACCCCGTTTGCACTGACATGAAAATCATCCGGAACAGAGATTGTGTATTCACTTTTTTCCATGACCGGCTTAATATATTCTGTTTCCCACTCTCTGTAGTTCAGAACTGCAAGCTTTGTAACAGAAGGTCCCTTAGCCTTAAGCTTCACCTCTGCAAGCTCGACATCGCCGCTTTTGATTGCATAAATGAGTTCATCCTCCGCCTGTGTTCCATTCTTTTTCGAAAAGCCGACACTCTCGTCAGCATACATGGCAAGATAGTCACCCTTCAAATCCAGATTCTTTTCATACTTCCCGGCCTCAACCTCCGGCATTCCATATTTGCTCCAGAAGTCATCCTGAGAAGCATCTGCCTGCAGCTGCTTTATTGCCGCTTCTACATGCAGCTCCGGGCGCAGGCATTCATACTGCTGCAACAGTTCACCCACGTAGGAGACGCAGGTGATGATGCCAACACTCAGAAGCATCACATAAATAAGATATAATTTACTAAACGAAATCCGCTTTCTTTTCATTACGTCCGTTCCTTTCTGCCTGATTAAATACCCACTTATGCTGAATGCGGAAGCTGAAGAAGAACAGAACCGTATCAATGGCAGCCTTAGCAAGTGTGGAAACTTCCGGTGAGGAAATCCCAAAAAGAGACTCCGCCAAAAATACCAGTACTGCAGACACACCAATCTGCACCAATGCCAGCATATAATATTTTACTAATGTCACTTTATCCTTGTTGTCATGAAACACGAGGTTTGCATTCATCCAGTAATTCATACCGGAAGATATTACTCGTGCCAAAAAAGCCGCAACAAAGGTGAGTGGGATTGGCAAAGCAGCCAAAAATCCAAGATTCTTAAACAGATAAAATGCCAGCTCATCCACAACTGCCGCAGAAACAGAGCTCATAAGATACTTAATAATCAACGCATAGATGCGCAGACTGTCACGCACTACCCTGAAATGTGAGGATTTATTTTCATCGAGATATACAGTGGCAATCTGTACCTGTTCAAAGGGAATCTCACGCCGGTTCATCAGAAACAGCATATTTGTTTCATACTCATATCTATCGCCCTCTGCTTTTAGCAGTTCAGAAAGATACACCTTAGGAAAAGCGCGCAATCCTGTCTGTGTATCTGCAATCTTCATTCCGAAAAACAGCTTGAAAACAGCGGAAGTAATTCGATTCCCCGTCTTACTTCTTGCCGGAACATTCGGATTGGAAAAGTCGCGCACACCTAACACCACATTACTGCTTTCGAGGCAGGCAAGTGAAACAGCTTCTATATCCTCTACCAGATGCTGACCGTCTGCATCTGCTGTCACAACACATCTTTTATCCGGCCTGTTTTCCAGAAAATAGGCGAAGGCTGTTTTTAAGGCTGCACCCTTACCACGATTTACCTCATGAGTCAGAATCGTACAGGCATCCAGCTTTCCTGCTTCTCCGAAAATATCTGCATACTCCTCTCCGCTACCGTCATTCACCACAAGAATATCCTGAAAGCCTGCCTCTACCAGACCCTGCAAGGTTCCAATCAGCTTCTCATCCGGCTGATAGGCAGGGATAATAACCGAAACCTCATTTACGTTCATATACGTTCCCCCTTATCACTTTTATCAATCCCCTACGAATTTTGCATCAATCAAAAAACTATTTGTATTTTCTTTTAATCTTCGTTTAATTTATCTGCACATTCTAAATTTACAGTTATTTTATTCTTATGTCAACTCATTTTATGTATTTTTTAAATTATTTTTACTATTTGCATTATTTCCAATAAAAAAACACTACAGATTATCCATCCATAGTGTTTTTTCCTACCCTTTATTCTCTGTAATACGCAATCCGGATAATGTCATCAATCTTTGCTTCTTCGATTGCGACATCCTTAATCAGCTTCTGCTCAGATATTTCCCTGATTAACTGTGCTGCTGTAATATCAGCCTTTTGGAAACGATACTTTGCAACATTGCCTTCCCTGCTGTACAGCTCTGCCTGTGGATGCTCCACAAGCTGTTCATCATAAAACTCAACCACAAGGTCCTTATACGGTGCAATACGTTCCACCAGCTCCTCCAAGGGACCGTCTTCAATAATCGTTCCATGATTAATAATAATCAGTCGTTTGCAAAGCTCCTGTACATCTCCCAGATCATGCGTGGTAAGGATAACTGTCGTTCCCTTTACCCTGTTAATCTCCTTGATAAACTTTCGAATCGCATACTTACCGTCCACATCGAGTCCAATCGTCGGTTCATCCAGAAACAGCACAGATGGAGAGTGAAGCATGGCTGCAACTAAATCGCCTCGCATTCTTTGCCCCAGAGACAGCTGACGCACCGGTGTATCAATAATCTCGGAAATCTGTAAAATCTCATCCATTACTCTGAGGTTTTCCTCATAGACGTCCTTGTCAATCTGATAGATATGGCGCAACAGTTCAAAGCTTTCTCCCAGCCTTAAATCCCAGTTCAGCTGTGTTCTCTGTCCAAAAACAACACCCAGATCCTGCACTACCGCCTTACGATTTTTATACGGCTCGTTTCCGTTGATAAAAATCTCTCCTGAGGTTGGCGTCAGAATACCGGACAACATTTTAATCGTGGTACTCTTACCAGCTCCGTTTGGTCCAAGGAAAGCAACAATCTCTCCCTTATTAATATGAAAATTAATGTCCTTAACCGCTTCTACCGTCTGTTTCTCACTTTTCACAAGGTTCTTTAACGCACCGGCAAGTCCCTTTTCCTTCTTCGTGATTTGATAATTTTTTCTTAAGTCCTTTACCTCTATCATACACTAACCCCTCTTTGCTCATATTTCTTACAACAGTATGCTAATTTCCTGCACTCTCATACTGCTTCAGTCCCTGCCTGAATACGATGGCCGCAATCACAAACACCAGCAAGCCGACTGCAAGTGTTCCCCAGATAGCTCCGCTTCCGGAAAACCTTCCGTTAGGCATTCCCAAAAGCTCCGAAACCGGATAAAAGCTCACCCAGCCAATCGGAATCAGATAGGTCAGTATAAACTGGAAACTCTCGGGGTAAATAGTTAGCGGATACATCGTCGATTTATCAAACAGCTCCTGTGTATATTTACTAAACGGAGTCAGACTTTTTGTCCAAAATGCAGTAGAGCCTATAATTAGATAAATCGCACCACGAATTAAGGTCGCTCCCACCAGCATGGATAAAATGTATATCACATTTTTGATACTCCATGCAAAGTCAATCTGCAGACAACCATATGTAAATACACAAATTCCCGGAATCAAATCGGTAATTCCGACCGGATTAAAGCCTGTAAAATAGAATTGATACAACACATTCAACGGTCTTAACATATAGCGGTCAAAATCTCCCTCTACAATATACCAGCCCAAATCCCAGCTCTGTATGAAGAAAATAACGTTCAGGGCATGCGAAATAACCGACAGCCCATACAAAAAAGCAAGCTGACCATAGCCCCAGCCGGCAACTGTTCCAAACTCCGCCACAACAAACTTAATCGTGGCAAATCCGACAATAAACTGAATGGGATTCGATAACAGCCAACCCAATAAGCCCATCCGGTACTCCACTGCCTGTAAAATTGCTACTCGGAAATATGCCTTAGATACACTTAGATAATACTTACTTCTTTGAATCATTCCTCATCAACCTCCCTGTATCATGACATGTCTGGTTATACGCTTCTGTAAAAACCGAAAAAGCAGCCAGAGTAATCCAAGCCATACCAGCTGCATGCCGATTCTCGGCAGGGAGTCCTCAATCGCAAGCTTTCCTATATAAATATCCAGCGGAAGCTGATAGATGTAAACAAACGGCAGCACATTCAAAATATCACTCAACCACTCCGGAAAAAACCACATAGGAATGATACTTCCCGAAAGCAGTCTGATTAACTGGAACTTTACTGCAAACATGGAGCCCATATACATGGTAACAAATGCCCAGGTTGAATAACATGCCGCAAAAAGCCAATTAATCAGATAAGAAATCACCACACACGGAATAAATACCAAAAAAGCACCAAGGCTTGCAGGGCGCGGCACCGTAATAAACAGGCTGCCGATAATGAAAATCGGTAGTACATTCTGAAAAAAAATCGATGTCGTGTAACCCAAATCTTCAAAAAAATAGATTCCGTAAAGATTAATAGGCTTGAGCATATCAGTTGCAATCGTTCCCTTTCGCACACTGCTGCTTACTCTTGACTCTACATTTATTGAAAAGAGCATAGACATCATAGAGGACATGATGGTATAGACCAGCATATCCCCCACCTGTACGCCCTTTACCACATCATGTCCTGCATATAACGCCCGCCAGAAAAATGCCGTGGCAAACATCACAATACACTGTCCGATAATATTACCGTACACATCGGACCGATACGCCAGTGCCTTCTGTAGCCGGACTGTAAATACATAAAAATACGCCTTCCAATTTCCTGACTTCATCATACATCCCCCTCTGCACATTTGTATGTATCAGTGACTTATTATTCAAAATGTGCCGCAACCTCTTTCAGGTTTTCAATAATCGGCAAATGCTGAGGGCAAACCTTTTCACACTGTCCACAGCCTACACAGGCGCTCGCCGCACCAAAAATCTTAATCAGATTGCCGTAATAAGTTCCCTGCGGTGTCCAGTCCTTTTCCTTAATCTCCTGCTTGTCAGCATTATACAAAGAAAAGTACTTCGGAATAGCAATGTGCATCGGACAGCCCTCCGTACAATAGGAGCATCCCGTACAAGGAATGGCAATGTTTCCGTTAATTACCTCTACGGCCTTACCAATCAGAGCCTGCTCTTCCTCATTTAAAGGCTGCATATCCTTCATATAATCCGTATTATCCAAAAGCTGTTCCATATTGCTCATACCGGAAAGAACCATGAAAACGTTATCCAGACTTGCCGCAAAACGGACTGCCCAGGAAGAAACAGACATATCCGGATGATATTCCTTGAACATGCTCTCCACACTCTCAGGCACCTTTGCAAGTGTTCCACCCTTGACAGGCTCCATGACGATAACCGGCTTGCCGTGCTTTTTTGCTACCTCATAGCACTTTCTTGACTGTACGCCCTCGCTGTCCCAATCAAGATAATTAATCTGCAGCTGTACAAACTCCATCTCCGGATGGTCAGTCAGAACCTGATCCAACAGCTCTGCATTATCATGGAAAGAGAATCCGATGTGCTTTACCAAGCCCTGCTTTTTCTTCTCAATCAGCCAGTTAAAACAGTCGTATTTTTTATATACCTCATAATGATTCATACCAATATCATGCAACAGATAATAGTCAAAGAAGGTGACTCCTGTTTTTGCTCTCTGCTCATCAAATACCTTATCACGATCCTCCGGACTGTGAATATAATCGGCATGCAGCTTCGTTGCTAAGGTATAGCTGTCTCTCGGATGGCGGTCTACCAGTGCCTCCTTGGCAGCATTCTCACTTTGGAATCCACAGTACATCCATGCTGTATCAAAATATGTAAATCCTCTTTCAAGAAAGGTATCAACCATCTTCTTAGTCAGCTCAATATCGATTTTAGAATCGTCATTCGCATCCAAAAGCGGCAATCTCATCATTCCAAACCCTAATTTTTTTGCATCCATAATATTTTCTCCTTTACTCTTTTCACATATCACACAAATTTGCCAAATAACTTATTTGATTATACAACAAGATTATGTAAATTCATATAGGTCAGTCAAAAAAAGGACACTCTCCCTTTGACCGGAAAGTGTCCCTTCATAGATCTTATTTATTTCTTTCTAAGTTCAATCTTGTCAAGGTTTGGAGCCCATTCATCCATTGCACCGTTGTCAAGCTTTATGGTGTTGTTACCCTTATTCAGCTTAATCTCGATTGTCTTTACCTTAACTTCATTCCAGTTAGTACCCTTGCATCCCTTAGGATCTGCATCACCGTTGTTAACTGTTACATAGAAGGTACGAGCGCCGTTTAATAAGTAATAAATATCTAAGTAATAGGTTCCTGCACTTGGAGCATTCACAGTAAAGGTTACCTTACCGTTAGCCTTGCCGTCACCACCAATATTTCCTACCATCTTTCCACCGGAAGCCTTGCTCTTGGATACAACCTCTGCTCCGCCTGCAATCTTAGCATCCTCTGCTTCATATACAAGCTTGCTGCTTGAAGCCTGGAACTTAATATTGGAAGTATAGCTTCCGAATGATACATAATCATCCTTGTTAGACTCAGTTAATACTGTGCCGTTCATCTTAACGTTTGTAAAAGTAACGTTCTTTACATAAGAATTTGCATTCTTAGATCCCTGGATAACACCCTTAAGATCGAAGTAATCTTCAAATGTACAATCCTTAACCTGTACACCGTCTACAACTGCACCCTTATTGTTCTTCTGTAATGTCCAGATTACGAAAGGAGCTGTACGGAACTGTCCGCTCTTCTGACCCATATCAAGTCTCTGAGATCTGATATTGATGAAACGGATATCACTGAAGTTACCGTTACCGTCATCGTGCGAAATAGAGATACCTCTGTGGCATCCGATAATATCAATGTCGTTAAATTCGATGTTGCTTGTGTTTCCTCTTGCCTGCATACCAACCTTACAGCCTGCACCGTTAAGTCCGTATCCAACGCAGTTCTTGTACAGATAGTTCTTCATCTCAGCGCCTTCAACACTTGCCTTAGGACAGAAGATGTCATCACCTGTGATACCGAAGCAGTCTAAAACCTCAACTCCGTTACATGAAAGGAAGTCATATCCGTCACTATGTACAAAGTCAGGATCGTTTAACATCTTTACGTTTCTGCACTTGATGTTCTTGGAAAGCTGAATACTGAAGGTCCAGCCTGTTGCATCCTTTACAGTAATACCGTCTAAGGTAAAGTTCTGTGCACCGTTACCATCGATGATACCCTTTCTGAAGTTATCATAGCCGTCTGCCTTATTGTTGCTTCCTTTTTCAACTAATACTGTTGAGTTAGCATCGATAACACCACGTCCGATAATCTGGAAGTTCTTAGAGTTCTTTATATCGATACTTCTTCTACCCTGTCTGCCGTTTTCTCCTGAATCTTCCCACTGATAATCATTTCTGTTACCTGAGCCTCTGAGGAATGCTCCCTCATCCAGGAAAAGTGTTACGTTGTCGCGTGCATCAATGTATACGAACTTGTAAACACCTGCCGGAAAATATACGGTACCGCCACCGTTCTTGCTTAAATCATTGATTGCGTTCTGAATCTTGTTGGATGCGTTATTCTTACCGGTCTTGTCTGCATTATAAGGAGACTTTGTAATATCGATTACTTTCTTGCCGTCTACCTTTGGTGTAGAATATCTTTCCTTAGGGTCACATGCGATTACAAGCATATCAGACTTGCCGCCTGCCTTGAGCTCGCAGATGATATATCTTGAGCCATCCTGCTTCAGGGAGAAAGTAAGCTTGCTGCCTGACTTGGTTGCCTTCATATTGTAGCTGTGAGGGCTTAATTCATAGCTGGAAATACTTCCGTTCTTTGCTGTAATTTCAAATGTTGCCGTACCCTCGTATGCAAGATGTGCATAGCTGTACACACCGTTGTAATACTCAACAACATCAACACTTTTTCCATCCACTTTAAGTGAAAAATCCTTACTTGTTGTTTCGTAAGCTGCTTTGTCGTAAGCATTGAAATAGCTGGCTGCTTCTACGTTCAAGCTGTTACCTGCGAAAACGGATGCGGCTACTACCAATGCTGTCGTCACTACTTTTGTCAATAAGCCTTTGATTCCTTTCATAAATCCTCCATAATATATAGTTTCTTTTGCACAAAAAACAGGCTTTTAGTTGCCTGTTTTTTGTATTGGTTACATAATATTTATACCTTGTTTTTACCATAATACGGCATGGAATAAATTCGGTGGTTTATGGACTTATTTTGGTTTTGTAATATTTTCTTAACATTTGTCCGAATATATCACAAAAAAGCAGTTTTCTTAATGCTTTTATATCATGATTGTTCTCTGAATGTAACCGTTCCGTTTTTCCAGTCCATCTCATCTACAATCGCCAGAGACTCCAGCTGAAAACCTAGATTTCTAATGATTCTGCCACCTGACTGGAAGCCTTTTTCAATCGCGATTCCGATACCTTCTACTGTCGCACCCGCAGACTGCACAATCTGAATCAGCCCCTGTAAAGCACATCCGTTTGCAAGGAAATCATCAATAAGAAGTACATGGTCGTTTTCGTTTAAAAACTTCTTGGAAACAATAACCTGGTTCTTTGTCTTATGTGTGAAGGACTCTACCTCAGCCACATACATTTCGCCATCCAGGTTAATACTCTTTGTCTTTTTCGCAAAGACGACCGGTACACCAAAATGCTGTGCCACAACACAGGCAATACCAATACCGGAAGCTTCTATGGTAAGAATCTTATTGATATTCTTTCCCGCAAAACGTCTCTTCCACTCTTTTCCCATCTCATTGAATAACTCAATATCCATCTGGTGATTCAGAAAGCTGTCAACCTTGAGTACATCGCCTTCCTTTACAACGCCATCCTTCAATATTCTTTCTTCTAAACAGTTCATTTCGTTCTCCTTTGCCGGACAATTCCTTATCCGACACCTATTATATATTTGAAATGCGGCAGAGTAAAGGGATTTCTGTTTTATTGAGCTGCCACTTCGTGCAGACTTAATTCAATTTCCGCGCAATCCAGATTGGGGGCATATGCACCATCCACTCCGGTTACCATGATTTTATTATTTCCCGGCACCAGGTCTACCTGTATACCGACATATTCTCCTACGGTATGCCATGAGCCTGTAGAGGTACAGGTTGCGGTTCTTACAGTACCGTTTGCTTCCACGCTGAAGGATCTCTGCTCATTTGCCGCATAGTATAAACGAATCTTTCTGGTGCCTGCTTCATTACAAAAGACATTAAATGTAACAACGCCCTTGCCATCTCCTCCGATATGTCCTAAGTACTTATCTCCGGAAGCGTCCCCATTATTAACGACTGTTATTTTACCGCTCAGCTTAGCGTCTTCTGCTTCCATCTTGTATTTCTGTTTATCCACTACCGGAAGGTCTATCTCTACGCGGTCAAGATTCGGTGCATATGCGCCGTTTACTCCGGCAAACTGAATGGTATTCGCACCGTTTTTAAAGTCTGCCTTTAACTCAACCGGTTTTCCTATTGCGGTCCAGCTACCTGTTGATTCACAGGTAACCTGATACTTCTTACCGTTTACAATCACATTCATCTGACGATTCTCTTTGCCAGCATAGTAAACACGCAGGGTCCGCTGTCCTGAGCCACTGTTTGCAACCACGATTTCAGACATACCGTTGCCGCTTCCGCCTATATAGCTTACATATTTGCCTCCGGATGTATCCGCTGAGCTTGAAACCTTGGCTTCTCCTGTTAACTTACCTTTTTCTATTTCGTAGCTGTAGGTTTTCGTATCCGTATTCTCTAAGAACGGTTTCATGAAATCCTCTGCACTAAGCAGCATATTATATGCTTCTTTGGAAACCAGCTTCTTTGCTTCAGGTGAAAGCGCATCATAGTTTGCACGAATCTCCTGCACCATACCAAGCTGTGCAACATCATCCACGGTTCCTAATTGTCCCATAATCTGCGCTTCTACTTCCTTTGCCGCAGCATAATCTGCATTGGTTAATACAATTCTGACAAGGGATGGTGCATTTTCCTTTGGATTACCAAGTTTTATTACATTTCCTCCCTGTTTTAACCTGATACCTTTCAGGGTTACTTTTGATGCAAGACTTACATCATCCCAGCTTTTTCCTTCCGGACAGGTTACGGTAACTGCTTTCTTGGTATCCTTATTTACAGTAATAACGAAGTCGCGGTCATGGCTTCCTGCCGGCTTCTCACTGCTTGGCTTGCTAAGATAATAAATATCCATATTCCACGCAGCTTCCGGTTTTGCATCAAACTTAAAGGTAACAGTACCTTCAGCCCCCTGTGCATCAGTGTCATAGCCCATCCAGCCTACATATCCTTCTCTACGGCCTGCCTGACCTCCTAAAATACCATCTTCAGCCGCATCTAAAACAATCTGATACTTTGTTTCAAATCTTTCATTGTAAAGCTCCTTCAGCTGTGCACCGGAAAGTGCCGCATCATATACAACCACACTATCCATGCTTCCTGTGAAATGACTGTCTCCGGATACCGCATACGGAAGGAAGCCTATGTAATAAGAATCCTTTTTATTTCCATCCGTAGCAAAGCCACACAGGGTCTTGCCTGTTACGCTGCTTGTTCCAATCTTTTCACCATCTACATACATGGTACCGGTACCATTTCCACTTTCAACATAAGCCACTAAGTGCCAAGTATTTTTCTTGTAAGGATTATTTGTGGTTGCTGACAGCTTCTGTCCCTCAGTACTTCCGGACTGATTACGATAGAATACAATGTCGCCATTCACGTTATTTCTTGCAAGAATCTGAGCGGAAGCGCCAAGCTCACCATTGCCCTGCAATGCTCCGTAAGAAAATAGCTGACTGCTGAAATTATTCTTATCAGACTTAATCCACATGGCAACGGTTGCACCTCTTCCTGCCTTAAGCTGCTTCATCGGATCAGAATCTCCGGGTGTGAAGGTAATACCTGTTGAAAGCTTTCCGCCGTCATCCGGGAATACCACAACGTCATTACCGTCGCCGTCTGTCTTGAAGGTAACGCCCTTTGCATCAGCTGTCACTTCCTTATTGCCGGCTACTCCGACTAAGGTTGCATTGCCATTATTTCCCTGCTTATAGTCAGAAAAATCAAATTTCAAAATTGGCTGTATCTTTGCCTGTGCTGCCTGCTTACCTACATACTCAACCTTTACGTCATCGAATATCAGATACTCACCGGAAGCTCCGTAAGAATAGAACTCCAGCTGCAACTGGCCATTTGTAACATTGATTTCCGGAATTTCAATGTAGGTCCAATCCTTTAGCGCACCCATTTTCTGAATATCAACGTACTGTGCACTTCCACCGTAATTCATGACATAAAAGCCTGCACTGGTACTGTGTCCGTTGCCCGGTGCCGTACGGGAATGCTTCGATGCTTTTACATAGCAGGAGGCTTTATATAAGCCGTTTGCCATACCTTCATTTAACTGATAAGTAGAGACCTCATAATTCTTGTTTGCTTTATGTATACCGGAATATTTACCCGTATGTCCTTCCTCGTTTATATAAGATGCGTCTGTATTCTTCCAGCGGCTCCAGTCAGCTGCAGTTACGGATTTGATTGTCTGTCCGTTGTTGGCATCATAATGGAAGCGTTCAAAAGAACCGTTGTTCACATCATGTCTTTCAAGTCTCTGGTTGGTTTTTGGCGCGGACACAAAATCGGAGGCTTCTCCAATCTGTAAAACCATACCCGGATCGGAG
Source organism: uncultured Roseburia sp. (assembly GCA_964387365.1). Classification (GTDB taxonomy): domain Bacteria; phylum Bacillota; class Clostridia; order Lachnospirales; family Lachnospiraceae; genus COE1. The sequence continues at coordinate 45,644 of CAYLWP010000003.1, forward strand.
GTATCTCCCTTTGTTGCTGCCGATAAACCGATTTGCGTAATTACGCTGCCCGGAATGGTAATTGTATTTCCGTTAATCTGCACTTTTGAGGTGATATCCTGTGCTTTATTCGAAAGCAGATCCTGTGCATAAACCTTCTTACCGCTCAGCTTTTGATTGAAGGTAAGCTTCAAGCTGTTATAATAACCAAAAACACCGATTTTTCCGGTTAAATCGCCTGCATTCAAAGTAACATTTGCTGATTTTACCGGCTGGTATCCGGTGTTGCTATGAGTTCTTGAATACGTTGCGATACTGATTGCTCCATTTGGATTACGGCTTGCCGTAACGTACGGAATATCATCCCCACTCTTTACGGAAACCTTCGGAAGGTCGATTCCTCTGGCAATTGCTGCCGGAGCCTTCATGCTTACCTTACCTGTGGTTTTATCCCACGCCGGTTCCTGTGAAGTGAATGTCCAATCGTCCGTCAAATATGCATTGGAAAGCTTTGTATCATAGGCTCCCACTTCGTAGGGAGGTGCGATTCTCTGCCAACGCACGGTTCTGGCCACTTCATCAAAGCGGTTTCTGGTAGCTTTTGTATCTACAAATTTCTTTCCGCCGGCAAAATAGGTATTTTTTTCTGTTCCCATTCCGAAATATTTACTTCCGGACTTTGCCGTGTCTGTTGTTACATATGGTGTGAAACGCATAACTCCTGCCGAAAGACCAAGGGAGGCACAGATGTACATTTCATCTTCTGCATTAATCAGTCCCATTGCGTCACCCTTTTCCGTGAATCCGGAAATCAACTGCTCTCCTACACGGTCTAAGGTTAACGCTGTAGCAAGATTATCCAAAACATCATAAGTACGGAACACATCGGAGAACGCTGCAAATTCCACGTTATCCTCTAAAAGCCCGCTCTCAATACGACCATTGCTCTTATTCTGTCCGCTGCCGCCGACTACATGTTCAATAATCAGCTCAGGATATTCCTCTTCAGCCCATTCGGAGATTTTACGTCTCCACTCTATCTTTTTCTGTTCTGTACCCCAGTCAATTTTCCAATATGCAATTCCTGCATACTTGCTCCACTGAAGACGCATACGCCAGAATTCTTCCTCATTTTTTCCGGCATACTCAGGGTATGCATTACTTGTCTGTGCACAAATCCAGAGACCGGTTCCTTTCCAACCATAGCTTTTAATCTTTTCATTAAGAACTTTTAGCTTCTGCTGCGGAGTTTTTCCATACTCCTTTACAGGAAACTTATCATCCGGCAGAACCTGGCATCCAAAATACTGCTTATTTTTTCCGCCCTTTTTGGTTCCGTAGGGTAAATCCCAGCCGTCGTCCAGAAGAAAGTATAAATCACCTCTCACTTCCGGATACATGGTAGATACCCAGCCTGTTTTTTCATTGAATAAATGCTCGGGGTCAACTACGTCACGCTTGTCGCTGCTCCCCACCTGATTCTCATGCCATGCAACCCAGTCCTGAATGTTCCAGGTACACACATAATTCCCCGTTTCTGCTGTGGATTTTGACGGCACAAGGCTCGAAGGAGCCGCATTCGCAACATTACCAGGAATAGAAATGCTTGTCAAAACCACTGCTGCCGATACGAGTGCTGATAATACGCACTTTACTTTCATTAATTTCCTCACTTTCTTAATTTCCTCGGTTTTTGTGTTGCGTTTTTCATTCTATCATCCATGTTTCAGAATTGCAAGAATTCTTATGTCAACTTTTATTCATTGTGTGTAGAATAGCTAATTATATTTCAACATTTTTGGTGGTTTTTAACAATTTTCATGCAAGCGTGAAAAAGCCGCCGGGAAATTCTTCCCGACGGCTGCTTCCATGTATTATCCTTCTATTTTCTTAAGCAAAGCTGCTCTTACTACGCCCTTAGGATCCTGAACGATTACTTTTATCACCCAGATAACAAGCCCTAATGCCACCACGGAAAGTCCGAGGTAGAAATCATTCAGCATGTCCAGCGGCTCCGGTGTAAAATATGCTGCCTGCAGCTCGATATATTCAAATACGGCATCTACCATCCACATGAGGGACGCTCCCCATTAAAGAAAGCACAGTGTGCTGACCTTCCAGGTATCCTGTGGCGCATTCCGATACCATACTATGGTAGACACAATTGCCGCAAATACGGTAATCAACAATGTCATAGCGCTTCCTCCTCCGGCTTCATCTCCTGTGCCTTCTTCTCTATTGCATTGCTTACTGCCACCATGCCTGCCCATGCAACTGTCACAAGGGCTGCCATGGCAACACCGACCGTTGCCATTTCATGAAGCATTTCTGCCGTTGCCTCCGCACTCGACGCTGCTGTCAGGAACGGGAACCAGGGTACGATTTCTCCGTGCCAGATATGTTCAAAGGTAAGAAGTGCAGAACCGCCCCAGAGCAGATTGGTCAGCCATTTTACCTTTCCTTTTACCGGACTTTTTACTTCCGCTTCAGCTCCGCACGATTCTTTTTCCTTCTTCTCTGCCACTTTGGCAACTACTGTTACAATAGCAGCCTCAGCTGCCGGTACTAATAAACATGCCATAATATACTCCTCCTTTTTAAACCTATAATCTCTCGGAATCTAAAGGCCACAAAATATAAGCCTAGCAGATTCCCATTTTATTAAAATCCCCCACTTATTTGTTAAAAAACACTTGACAAATCCATCGAAAAATG
>CAYLWP010000004.1:0-47054 GCA_964387365.1 uncultured Roseburia sp.
AGAGGTATTTTGCTTCTTCCCTTTATTTTTGCCAATTAAAATTATACACTAACGAAGCCACTCACGCAATGAATTTCTGATGAGATGCCTTTACATTTGTTTGATTTACAATTGCATACTGCATAGTTGTATCAATTTGAGAATGTCCTAAGAGCTTTTGCACCTGCTCTATTGGCATGCCCTTATCAATTGCCCTTGTTGCCATCGTTCTTCTGAATTTATGCGGATGTATCTTTTCCATATTAAGCTTTCTACCTAACATTCGCATCCGTATCTCAACACCACTTATCTTCAAGCGGTCAAATGGTGCGTCTAATGTAACAAACAAAGCTTGGTTACTATCTCTGCGACTGTTTAAATACTCTTGCAAATGTATTTTTGCCTTTGCATCAAAATACACTTTTCTTTCTTTATCACCTTTACCAAACACTACACATTCTCTTGCTTCAAAATCCACATCTGAAATATTTAGATTAACTAACTCACCTACTCGTATCCCCGTAGAATATAGCAAGTCTATCATTGCCAAATCTCTTAAGCAATTGCATTTATCTCTTAATTGTTCTATTGCTTCGTCAGATATCGTTTCCTTAACCTGTTGCTTCGTCCTTATTTTGTGTATTCTCCTCATAGGACTTTTTAAAATGTAGTCCTCTTCTTCTAACCACGAAAAGAAACTGGAAATATTACGCCGAACATTATCTACCGTCACCTTACTACAATTGTTAATTTGTTGATAATCAACGAGATAGCGTCTTATTTCCTCTGTTGTAATTTTCCGTATTGGTGTCGAAATATTGAGAAGCAATCGTTCAATAGTTACTCTGTAATAATGTATTGTTCGTTCCGAACATCCTTCAATCTTTTTCGCATCCAAAAACAGCCCGAGATAGTCTTGATTGCTTATATCTACTTTTTCAGATTCACGTTCTGAAAAAGTCTTCAACAATACTTCCTGCAATTTCTTCATTTGCGAAACACTAAGATACTCTGCCATTTCATTAATAATTCGTACTACTTTTTCTTCCATGTTGATACATTCCTTTCGCCCGTACCAACACCCTTCTCCCGATAAATTTATATCATTGCCTTTTCTCTATAACATTCGAATATATATGATGGATTCTCATAATATACACTACTGTTATAATCATCAATTTTAGAACTGATAAAAGAGTTATATACCTCTATCAAAGCATCAATAACCGATTTTTCTTCTTCCTGTGCCACTTGCTTAATTAGTCTCTTATATACTTTTCCAATATCCCAGTAGGATGGAATCGCATATTTACAAGCCTTTACGTTATCAAACGTTCCCATTTTAATTTGAGCTTCATTTATGAAATCGTCACTCACTCTCTCGATGTTATCACAATGGTAAACATCAGCATACTCATATATTTTCTCGAGTCTCGATTTACCTAACTGATTTACCACAACCGCACGAGTATTTTTTGTTTGTCTTGCTATATAATCAATCAAACTACACGTATAAAACAAATCATTATCTTTTTGCTCTTCTCGTCCGTTCATTTCTATTCATGTGCCTCCTCGTAACCTCTGTAACGCAAACATTTCAGAGCTTCATTTGAACAAAACACTATCTGATGTGTAGGATATTTGAATTTAGCCAACACCCAAAATTGTTCTCTTGTAATCGTGCCATCCATATAATCTGAAATATAATTATAAATTTGGTCATCAGCCATTGCTCCAATTACAATATCATAGTCATGACTTTTTCCAGACCTACATTCAATAATAAAATCTAGCCATTCTTCTGACATTTCTTTAAATTCTTTGATTTTCAGATTCATATTCATAACAACATCATAAATAGAAACAATGCCTGTGTCATATCTTCTTGCCCATCTTTGAGCCTGTTCTTTAATAATCGTACAATAAAACCCTGTGCCAAAATCTTTTGTATTTCTTCCTTTTCGAATTTCAGGTTGGTCAATTGGTTGAAACCCTCCATGGTAGACTGTCATCATTGCCATATATCGTTCCCCCTAACCAAAATATTTCTGCATTAAGCTGTCAAATAGTAATTGTGTTTCATCCAAAGCTTTTTGTACCGCAACTTTTGATTTGTCGACTTGTTCTACAAAATCAATATATGAATCAACCATATCTTTTGGTGGGCAAATAATAGGAAAATCTTCAATATGCTCCTTGTTGAGCTGTCGCTTGTCAATCCCACCAACACAAACACTTCGAATCAAATCACGATATTCTGCCGAAACAAGAATTCTAAGAACAAACTTATTATTAACATCTGGTTTTAGCCTGATAAAATAAACATGACCATTTACATTTGCTTTATCATCCTCACCCATATACAATGCTGCACGCCCCAGCGAACTATTCTCAGTATTAATACGCCCAGTCTTAGTCATAAGAATATCTCCATGTTTTAAACTGCTCCGCTTCATACTCGCATGCGTTTCAAGATCAATATAAGCAATGCCATCCATTTCCAACCGATCTTTCCATACATTTTGACTTCTGAAAAAAACTATTCCATCTTCAACATAATTTTCAGAACCACCCTTAGGTGTATTCCCGCTATTGATTTGAACAGACAAGTCTTTAAGTTTCTTAACCGGCCAATTCATTGGATTTGCTACTGCGTCTCCGAAGAGTTCGACAAATCGGGCTTTGATGAGGGTATCTAACTCTTGTAGTTCCTCTTTTCTTGCATCTATAATACCATTCACTTTATCAAGAACTTCAACTATTTCTTGTTGCTTAGCAATGTCACATACTTGAATTTGGACTTTGGAAAGAGTTGCCTTATTTAAAGTTTTTCCCATAACTGCTTTATTTGTTCCTTCATCCCAATTCTTACTTCTAAACAAGTAATAAATATAATCCGGAATCAGTTCCACTACTCTTCTGTCTATAAAGGACATTATTGCTTCATTAGAATACATCGGTTCTTTTGTAATTGCTACTTTACCAATGGATAGTTTAAAACTCATGACAACTGTATTTTCTGGTATCAAACTTATTCCACTGTCTACAACAGCTTGGTTCGATAAATATTCTGTTGTTTCATTAATATATTTTCCACATTTAGATAAATCACCTATTGCAATCCATTTATTATCATCAGTATTCCAGTATTCTGAATTATTTCTTGAAGGTGTTTTTCCCATCTGAAGGTCAAATAATTCTTCTAAGATATATTCCATTCATTCATCCCCACAACTCAGTTCTACGTCCGCTTCGCCGTGCCCACACTCGATTCTGCGCCCTTGGCGCTTCATCTCGTGCGCGGGCTTCGCCCTATGCAGCCAGTCACTAACAGTCGATTGTGAGCAAGCTCCCATCGTCTGTTACTGTCAGTCTGCGCACGGCTCATGGCTTACGCGACAAATCCGAATTGTTTTCTTTCTTATATTTTTCTATTCTACATTCGTGCTTCTTCGTCTTTTCATCATAATTGATTCCAACTAACAAAACATCTCCTGTATGTGATTCCAGTGCTTTTACATAATTTTTTTCTTTAATCTGTTGTATTGCACCTTGGGCTGTTTTATCCCATTTTAATTCCACAATCATTGCAGGCTTCTCATTCACATATTGTGTTCGTGGTAAAAACACAATATCAGCATAACCCTTGCCTGTAGGGCACTCTCTGTGCATAGTATAATAATTTCTTGCACTATAATATGCTATGGAAATAACACAGCTTAACGCATTTTCATTATTGTAATTTAAAATAGATGTACTATCCATATGAACGTTATCGATTATTTCAGCTACAACGTTTTCATTGCCTGCAATTGTCTCCTCTAACAATTTCTCAGACATATTTATAGACTGACTTACTTCCTTCCAGCCTGCACCTTTTACAGCCTCTACGAACTCACTTTCCACTTCCTTATTTGGAATGTAAACCTCTTTTTTCACAGCATCATATGCCAAATATCCCAGATGTACCAATAAAGTTAAAACATCATCCTTATTATGAAAATTCACAAAATCATTTTGAAAGGTATTCGGACTCAATTTGCAGCTTCCGCCACCCAGCATGTAAATAACAGAATCCTTTAATCCATCAAAATTCATGGAAATATATTTTTTTAGTGATTCATATGTTTCTGTTCTTGTCCAATAGTTATCAAAATCCTGACGCAACATCGCTTCTACTACTGATTTCGGGCTATAAATGTGTTCTGCTTTTTTGAAGCTATATCCGTCATACCAACACTTTGCCTCTTCAAAATCCATTTCATATTTTTCACACAATGTACGAGCTTCTGTTTCTGTGAATCCTATATATTCTGCTAACGAACCGGAATTTACCATGGTATATTCATAGAAATTATTAAGTGCAGACTGTGTACCGTATTTCTTAATCGGAAGTATTCCAGTCATATACGCCAGCTTTACAAAACGTTTCGAAGGCGCATTCTTAAATAATCCTCTCAGTAAATTAACATATGCTTCCTGTGCTTCAAAATCATATTTCTCTTCTCTGAATAATGCATCCCATTCATCTACAACAATTACAAAAGTTACCCCATACTGGCTATTAATAAGTGATAAAGCTGTCGGTAACGAATCTACTTCATCTAAGCAACAGTCTTGAAATGCCGCTTTTAATTCTGCTATTATCTTTTTCTGCATGACAGAAACAATCTCTTTTACATCCGCTATTTCCGTTATAAAAGAACTCATATCTATATGAATTAAGTCATAAGCATTTAAATATTTTGAATAATCTTCTGCCCTTTCAATTTTCAATCCTCGAAATAATGAGTTTGAATTACACCCTTTTCCATAATATGCTACCAGCATTTCTGCCGCCATGGATTTTCCAAAACGTCTAGGTCTGCTTACACATATATATCTTTGTTCCGAATCAAACACTTTGTTTGTATGCGCAAGTAATTCTGTTTTGTCTACGTATATTTCAGAATTAAGCGCACTGGCAAAGCCTTCATTTCCCGGATTTAAATAAATTCCCATTCTGTCACCTTCTACTCTATGCTATAAATTACTTATCCCTAACATTTCCTTTAATTCTACAATACTCTGCTGTATCTCACTTTCCAGCGCTTCTATCTTACCGATAATCACATTGGAAGGTTCATACTCAACAGCCTCGTATTCTACTTCCTTATACTTATTGATTGATAAATCATACTCATTAGAAACAATCTCATTTACCGATACAAAAAAGCTTTGTTCTGTACGCTTTCTTTCTGTCTCAGCCTCTAGGTTATGAAATCGTTCAATGATATCCGGAATATCATTTTCCTTGACTTCCTGCCTTTTATCATCCAAGCTGTATCCGTCAGCCTTCATATCATAGAACCAAACCTTATCGGTTCCGCCATTCCCAGTCTTAGTGAAAATCAGAATAGCCGTCGATACTCCTGCATATGGCTTGAATACACCACTCGGCATGGAAATAACAGCCTCTAACTTATTGTTATCAATGATTTCCTTTCGTATCTGCTTATGTGCATTACTGCTGCCAAATAATACTCCATCAGGAACAATAACTGCTGCTCTTCCGCCTTTTTTCAATATTCTTAAAAATAATGCCAAAAACAATAATTCTGTCTTTTTTGTCTTTGTAACCTTTAACAAATCCGCTGATACTGCCTCATAATCCAAGCTTCCCTTAAAAGGTGGATTAGCTAATACCAATGTATATTTTTCTTCATCCGTATTCTGTTCTGACAAGCTATCTCTATAAGATATATTAGGATTATCTACACCATGCAACAACATATTCATTGCACCGATACGGAGCATGGTTCTATCCATATCGTTTCCGTAGAACATTTTATTATTAAAATGCTCTCTCAATCCGGCATGTAAAAATAAATCCGCATGCTGTTCTCTTAAATATTGCTGTGCCTCTATCAAAAATCCTGCACTTCCCATAGCAGGGTCTATAATCATATCTTCCGGTACTGGTTTTACTAGGTGTACCATCATCTTAATAATGTGTCTTGGTGTTCTGAATTGTCCATTGGTTCCGGCTGTTGCTACCTTGGATAATAAGTACTCATATAAATCACCCTTGGTATCTGCATCTCCTAATTCCAGATTATCTATACCATCTACGATTTTTGATAACAATGCAGCTGTCGGTATTTTAAATATCGCATCTCCCATGTATCTTGCATATGCTGAATCGCCGTCCTGATGCAGATTTTTGATAAATGGAAATACTCCATTTAGTACAATATCATACATTTCATCCGCAGAACCCAAATTCTTAAATTTGCTCCATCTGTATTTCTGAAATTCTCCGGGAAACATCGAATCGAAAGTTATTCCTAAAAAGTTGGCTTCATTCTCCTTCGTAGTCTCTACATCATCAAGCTGCTTTATAAATAGTAAATATGTAAACTGCTCAATAACATCCAAGGGATTTGTAATTCCACCTGTCCAAAATGTTTCCCAGATTCTATCAACCTTATTTCTCAATTCGCCTGTAATCATTTCCCATTCTCCAATTCATAGTATTTTGTTCCAACTTCTCACTACTTATATTTTATCAAATGTGCTGTCCTATAAAAATACCTATTGGGTATTTATATTTATTTTTTTCACTCTTTAATCTTATTTTGTATTATAGTCAAAACACACTATTATCAAAAGAATCCCGCATTACACAACCACATCAAACAGCTCCTCTTTTTTCCCCAGACTTGCAAGATAGGCTTCCTCAAGCGGTATCCATCTCTCTTCAAAAGACTTTATGCACTCCTCGCCGTCTCTTCTTCGTATTCTATCTATCTGCTCTACTTTCTCCACATCAGAAAAGACCTTGAGAGACATATAATCTCCCAATGCAGGGTGACAACTATATGCTCCTTCCACAATATAGTAATGAGAACCCGTGACGGGTACACAATCTCCTAAGACCATCTTACCACAGTCAAATCTCCGGTAAGAAAAGTCCTCGGAAGCTTTCAGTTTAGGCAGAACTTCCTCCTGCACTCTTTCGTAATGCACATTTCCTCCCGGTGTTGCAAATCTCTCTTCTGTCCGAAGCTCCATCGGCAGGAAAAAGTCATCCATATGAATCACGCCTGCCCCTAAAACCTTGGCAAGCATTTCTGTCATCGTTGTTTTCCCTGATGCACATCTTCCATCAATCGCAATTGTATGAATTTCATTCTGCGGCAGTTCTGCAAGCTTTTCCAAGATTGGAAGCAATCTTATATATCTGCTGCAAACAATTCGGTATGCCGGATGCTCCTGCTGCCGGTAAACTTCACTGTGGTGCACAGGTCCCTGTTTTTTTGTCTCTTCCCATTCCTTCAGGGAAAAAGAAAATCTGTCCTCACGAACCAGTGCTTCTGCCTCGTTTAAACACGCTGTAAAGTTTTCCTCCCCATGTATATCTGTAAAAGAAGCAGAATCTGCAAATATTCGGAAAAGCCATTCTAACGGCAGCTTTTTTCGTTTCCATTCTCTTAGATTGATGCGGCACACCTTATCATGTATCTGCTCATATATATTTTCTGACGCAGCTGTCACTTTTATTTCATCAAACTCTTTTCCCAGCCAGGCAAAGGCGGCATCCTTATCTGTGAGTAAATGCTCTGCCCCAAAGGCTGCCTGATAGCACAGCTTCACAACGTCCTGCGGCTGCATGGAAGGATGCAGCCGCAGCTGTTCCTGTATGTAATAATCAAATGATTTCTTCATATAATTCGTAACCTTTCAAATCTGATGGCATGATATCACTTCATGCAGGCTAATCTTATTCTGTCCGGATGCTACTTTTGATCCATGCCATCTGTCATAATCCTGCTGACTGCTTCCGAGATATACTCCGACAGCTTCTTATTCTCTATTCCGATTATATTGGCATGACAACGGTTCATCGGAATCAGATACAGTCTTGCATCACTTGATGCTACTGCCTCTGCCATCTTGGGTGTAATCTCGCCAAGCATAGCATTTGCCATAACAATGCCGACAGGTCCTACGATTACATCTGCCTTTGCACTGTTGAAAACAACCGCATTCTCTCCGGTTGCTCCAAGGGTTGTTCCGCCCTTCATCATATTTGCTGTTGCCGTTGCATTCGTTCCTACCGCAACAATCTCTGTCTGTGGGTATCTTTCATGCAGCTCTTCTACCAGAGCCTTTCCGATGCCGCCACCTTGCCCGTCCATAACCATTACTCGCATGATTCTACTTCCTCGCTTTCTTAACATCTCGCTATTGTTTCCAATTATACATCTTAACGCCCCATTAATCTACTTCTTTCCCTTGACAAATCCATCAATTATTGTATCATAAATAATAACTGTGCAATACCAGCACAAACGTTTATATTAGGTTTCAGGAAGAAACCTTACCACTCTGAAGAGTGTTTTTATTTATTACCCTACACTGATGATTATGCCACGAAGGCTTGTACTCTTTCGAAAAAGAGTCTGTTTTTCGTGGCTTTTTGTTATTTCGGACATGAAGTCCCTTATCTCCAAAATATTTGCATAAAGAAAGGACGTCCTATGACTAAACTATCTATTCATTTAAGAAAATCCATGATTACCGCTATCTGTATGGCTCTTTGCGTAGTGCTTCCATTGGCATTTCATGTGATACCGGACGGTGGTACACTGTTTTCGCCCATGCATTTTCCTGTTTTCCTGTGCGGAATTGTATGCGGCTGGCAATATGGCTTGCTATGTGGGCTTCTGGGTCCGGTGCTTTCCGGCTTTATCACAGGAATGCCCGGAATCGGTTATCTGCCTACTATGATGCTTGAGCTTGCACTTTACGGTTTTATATCCGGTTTGCTTATCGCCATTGTACGCACCGGCAAAAAAACAACGGATATCTATATTTCTCTGGTTACCGCAATGCTTGTCGGTCGTGCTATTACCGGCTTGGTAAGAGCCTTTATCTTTGCACCGGGAAGTCTTTCCATTCAGATATGGGCTGCTTCCTATTTTGTATCCTGTCTGCCGGGAATCATTGTTCAGCTGGTACTGCTTCCGATTCTGTATCATGCTTTGAAGCGCGCGGGACTTCTTCCCGAACAGATGGTACAGACAATACAAACTGCATAAAAAAACGTGCGCCGCCGGGCGCACCCTCTTAAAAGGGAGACTGAACGAATCAGTCTCCCTTATCTTTACTTCAACGCGTCCTTCATAAAATACAGAACCGCCTTTTTCTCTTTAAAATTCTTCGTCTGCAACACCTCTCCCCACTTTGCCATCATCATTTCATAGGTATCGTTCTGCAGGTCAACATCCCATGCATCTTCACCAAAATACCAGAAAAAGGTATCCTGATCGTAATCGGTACCCTTGTAGGTCCATGTCGTCCAGCTGATACTTTTTGCCTGACAAATAGCAATACCGTTCAGGTTCTGGAACTCGCCGACATATCCTGCGACACCATACTTTGCCATAGTATCTGCTATTGACTGTGTCTGTATTTCAAAGTTTTCGTTATCATCATACAAATGTGCCTGATACATCATATTCTCCCAGCCAACGGTTGCCGGATCCGGAAGATTCGTAATACGCCAGATTCCCTCTGCGGTGATAACGTGTCGGTTATCTATTGCGCGGATTGCCTTTATCATGCGGTCATAGATTGCATTGGACATTTCCCAGGATTCCTTTTGCCAAGGGTCATAGCTGTGCTCACCCTCATAGCCGCTATTATTTTGCGGCTCGTTCATGATATCGTAAGCTGCCACAACAGGATTATCCTTGTATCTTGCCGCTATGGTAGTCCATAACAGCTCCATGGTATTCTGACAGGTTTCATCTGTATAGAGGTCGTTCTTCCCCAAGGTACCGCAGCAATGATCCATGCTCTGTCCGCCTGGACATCCGTGCATATCTAAAATAACGTACATGCCGTTTTTCCCCGCCTGTTCAATTGCCCAGTCAAGTCTCTGAAATCCCGGATTCTGATCCGGATTCTCTGTAATCCAGGTTCCCTGCGTATCCTTCATAAAATTGCGATACCAGAATGGAATTCTGATTACATTACAGCCCATGTCTGCAATATTTTTCATATCCCACTCCGTAATCCAGTTATCCTGATAAGACTCTATCAGCTTTGCTGTTTTTTCATATCCAAATCTGGATTCGAGTACCTCAAGTGTATCGAGATTTGCCCACTTTCTGTTTTCACCGTTTACCGGACACATCCAGCTCTCCTGCAAGAGCCAGCCGCCCAGATTCACGCCCTGTAGAAGCACCTCCTCGCCGTTCTCGGTCATCAGCTTTCCGCTCTCCACATGCAGAAAATCCTCTTCTGTAATTTTATTTTTTCCGGCCAATACCACAAATCCGCCTACTACCGCTGCCAATGCAAGCACACCGGCTGCTGCAAAACACATCATTTTCTTTTTCATCTGTACTCCCTCGTTAAAAATAGATATATTCTCGTTCGTAAACACTTCGTGTTTCTTCACTGTGACGTTTACGCCTGAATTGTACCATAACATCCTGTTTTAAAGCAAGATACAAGAGCCGCTCACATTCCCTCTAAATCAATGCTATCAGCTTCTTCAGTATCGGATTTTTGGAAATATCCTTATAAAATACACCATATGACAAGGTAATATTTCCTTCCACCGGAATACATACAATCTCTTCTTCCGCAGAAAGAAGCTCAGGAAACAGTCCGATTCCGTAATTTGCTTTAATTAATGCCAGCATGATTTGCGGAGTTTCACAAAAATAGGTAGATTCCGGCGGAATCATATGCATAATACTGTTCTGAATGGCAGCTAATTTTGCAGGAACACCATAAGCATTACATATAACAATATCCTCCGACCTCATCTCTTTCGTGGTTATCTCTTTTTTTTGAGCAAAAGGATGCGTTTTGGGTACTGCACAGCAGACCTTGATTTCAGTCAATTCTTTATAATGCATTCCATCACGCATGGGAATATCATCCCTGAATCCGAATAACAAATCGATATCACCGTGCATAAATAAGCTTATGATTGCTCTGGACTGAATGGTACGCAGATAGGGATGTACGCTTGGCAGCTTCTCTTTGCATGTGCAGAGAAGCTTTGTCAGCATTGTAAGCTCAGCTTCGTTCGTACAGCCAATGGATACAATCTGCACATTGGATTTTGACTGGCTTTTCAGTTTTAATGAGGCCATCTGCAATTTTCCCACGATTTCTTTTGCATCGTTTAAAAATATCGTACCTGACGGTGTCAGGGAAACCATTCTTGTAGAGCGGCGCAGTAACGTTGTACCTAATTCCTCTTCCAGAGAGTGAATCTGTCTGGATACCGCTGACTGTGTTATATTGAGAATCTCTGCCGCCCTTGCAAAGCTTAGGTTTTCTGCCACCAGTATAAAGCTTTCTAATTGTTGCGTATTCATCTTATAATCACCTCTATTAATGCGTTTTTCTCATTAATAATACCGTTATTTCACTTCACTTTCAAGGGAAAAAATGCGAAAATTACTATTTGGAACATTTACATAAGGAGGTTTTAGTAATGGAAACTAATGAAAAAATGTCCAGAGCTAAGGTAGAACATCCGTATCTTGCGATGATGGGATTGTATCTGGGCACATTTGTAGGTATGTTTGGCGAAACAGCTCTTAATATTGCTTTACCGCAGTTATCTGAGATATTTCAGGTAGATCCGTCCCTCATGCAGTGGATGGTAGTAGGTCATATGTTGATCATCGGTCTGGTATTACCGTTTGCCAGTCTGTTAATGAAGTGGTTCCCTGTTCGCAAGTTAACACTTTTTGCACTGGGTATCTTTGCAGTCGGTTCGCTAATCAGCGGATTTGCAACAAGCTTTCCTATGCTGCTTTTCGGAAGAATGGTACAGGGTGTTGGCCCGGGATTAATCCTTCCGATGATGTTTGCATTGGTACTTGAGGTATTCCCACCACAGAAGATTGGTGCAGCAATGGGTACCTGTTCCTTAATCGTCATGTTTGCTCCTGCAGTCGGACCGACTCTGGCAGGCTTTATTATCGGAGTATTATCCTGGAGATGGATTTTCTTTTTTTTTGCAATTATTTTAATTATCGGATTTGTCTTTGCAGCTAAGTTTATGGTTAACCCTTACGAGCTTACAAAGCCGGCGATTGATGCATTATCATGCGTACTTTCTGTTATCGGCTTTGGCGGTCTTGTAATCGGTGTTGGTCTTGCAAGCTCTTACGGATGGTTATCCGCACCGGTATTAATCTCCCTGATTCTTGGTATTGTATGTATTGAATTATATGTCAGAAGACAGCTTCAGATGGAGACTCCTGTTTTAAACATGAATGCATTCAAGAATCCGGGATTCCGTGTAGGTGCTATTTGCGTTATGCTTGCCTTCGGTATTACCATGTCAGCTATGTACCTGATGCCACAGTATATGCAGAACGGTCTTCTTCTTGACATTACACTGGTAGGTATTGTTTTATTCCCGGGTGGATGTATGAACGCTGTATTTTCATTAATATCAGGTAAGTTATATGATAAGATTGGACCTAAGGGACCTGCAGTATGTGGTTTCCTTCTGTCTGCTGTCGGAGCTGCCCTGCTTCTGACAACAACTCCGGAAACAGCAACATGGTTTGTTATTCTTTGTCATTGTATTTTACTTATTGGTGTACCTCTTGCAATGTCCCCGTCCCAGACAAGCGGACTGAATTCATTGCCGGCTGAATTATCTCCTGATGGTAGTACTATTCTGAACACCATGCAGCAGGTATGGGGTGCCGTTTGTACTGCAATCGCAACCAGCCTTCTCGGTATTGGCAGAAATGCATATGTAGGTGAAGATGCTACAGGAGCGTTCTCTTTCACAAACGGATTCCACTATAGTCTGTTCTTTACATTGGCATTGGCAGTCATTGGATTTTTCCTTGCAATGAAGCTTAAGAAGAAACAGTAACACATAATACCAGAAAAACCACCGGTTTGCCGGTGATTTTTCTTTCTACTTCGCAATTAAAATCATTACATCCGTCAATTCCTTTATCATTAATGCCACATTTCCGATTTCATTTACGACCATTGCTTTATTAAGCTGATAATTTCCTGTTACTAAGTTTTTGCTGAACAGATATGCTGTCTTTCCTGCAAACTCAGCTCCTATATTCATATGAAGTCCAATCTCATAAGATAACTGCTTCTCCTGAACCGGCTGAACATGGAAGGAATCAAAGTCTGCTGCAAGGTCTGCAACCTTTTTCATGGCAGAGCCTAATCTAAGGTCTTCCCCTGCCATACCGAGTGCCTCAGTATCAATACTAAATCCGATACCGTTTCCCAGATGTGCCATGATATACATATTTCTTCCAAAATACTTTCTCATAAGGTCAAGCTTTAAGATTGCTTTTTCATCCTTGAAAACAAGATTTTCATAATTCGGATTCGCTGTTGCTGCCTTTTCCGGGTCAATTACAACCACAGGTGCTGACGGCTTTGGTGCCGGCTTGCTCTCACTATTGCTGCTGTTATCAAAGCTGTTGTCTGAGCCGGTGTTGCCTGTGTTTTCGCTACCTGCTGCTTCTCCCTTATTATCCCCTTCTTTGTTTTCCTCGTCCTTGATTTCAACCTCTTCTTCGGTTAAAACAAAGTTTGCGTTATCGCTGTGAATGGTTTCACCGGAAAGATTCTTTACAGTAAGCTTTCCTACCTTACAGGAACCGTTTTCCTTACCAAAGATATAGATTCCGTCTGTTGCTCCATCAATCACGTTGTTCTGGTGATTTACACCGGTAAGTATATTACCACACTCTAAGAGAATACCTTCGTATGTGCTGTCCTTCATGGTATTGTTGTACACATTGTAGGTTGCGTCCATTTTTCCGTTGTAAGCTGCCCAAAGCCAGATTGCACCGATTGGATAATTCTCATCTGTCTGCTACATTTCCGGAACCGCCGTAAATGGCAACACCATTTGCAAGAGTTGGTACCTGAATGGTATTGTGTGTGATGGTATTACCTGAACAGTCAGCCAACCATGGCCAGATGGCGATACAGTCATCACCTGTATTTCTTACACTGTTATTACGCACTGTTGCATTGTGTGTTCCTGAGCAAAGGTTAATTCCGTCTGCGTATGTATTACGGAGACGGCATCCCTGAATGACAAGATTCTCGGTATTAGCGCTCCATACGCCAACCCTGATATGCTCCATCCAGATATTCTGAATGGTTACATTCGTTGCTCTTCCTGTGCCTTCAAATCCTGCCAGTTCTCCGCTGTCATCACGTACAGAAGATACACCTGTCATTGCAAAATCATAGAACTTACAGGTTGCCTTGTAATGGAAGGAAACACCTGCACCTACCAGATTGGTATGCCACATTCCGGCACCGCGGATGGTTACACCATCTACCTTTAATGCCTGCTCTTCTACTAAGTCGAAGGTTCCTGCCGAAATCCGTAACGGATAAACTGTCTTTTGGCTGCTCAAGCGGTGCTCCTACAAGCTCACACTCGATAAAGTCGTTTATATAATTTTCTGCTGTGTCTCCGGCATCCTTCTGCAATCTGATTGTTGTTCCGGCCGGAAGCTTTTCATCAAATAAGGTTCTTATTTCATCAAAATAACGATGTGGCTGTTCACTCTTTGGATTGTTGTTATACGGATAACCGCCATATACCCATGCATACTTGGAGGTCAGCTCTAAGTCCTTGGCCTCTTTTCCGTCAATATACATGCTTAAACTTGCTTCAATACCCTTTCCGTCTGCACTGTCAGGCATATTGTAACGTAATGCCAAGCTGTTAGCCGGTTTGGTTAATGTAAATTCTACATAGTCACCTGTATCCTCTAACTTCACTGCCTGTCGTCCGCTTGCTTCTGACTGAACGGACTCTCTGTATGCAGCAGCCTTCTCTAATACTTCCGCATTGGTTTTTGCTTCCTCTGCTTCGTATGCCGTGTAAGGTAACGCTGCGCCTGCTCCGTTATAAGTCACATGATAATTTGCTAAATCTACATTTGGTCCGTTCTCACAGCCATCATCATACGTATCCTTTGCGGCTGCCTCTTCTGCTTCTTCCTGTGTTGCAAATACTTCACCGGTAACTGTGACATATACTTTTACCTTATCTGTAATCTCAATATCTTCTGTCTGGTTAATACCATCGTTGAAGATAATCTTGAACGGTGTTTCCTCGGAAGCTGTAACCTGAACCATAACCTTCCACCAGTTTTCACCAAGCTCGGTAGCCTTCTCTGCCGCCTTTCCGGACCATCCTGCACCTACTGTATAAGCTTCTTCACCATCTTCCACGAATACGTAAGCATTGATATTACCCCAGCCTCTGCTGTTGTAGAAGAACAGCTCTGTCATCAGGCTCGGATCACCAAGACCTTCTGCAAGCTCTGCTTCTGTCTTAGAGCCGTATACTGCCTTAGAACCTGTTACATATACCTGTCTTTCATTTGGTATCTGAAGCTCTGTACGTTCAGAGTCTGCTGTGGTATTAAAGAAAATAATACTAAATGCCGGTTTTGCCGGTACGGTTACCTTATACCATAAATCACCAAGCTCAGGTGCTTCCTCGGGAGTTACACCCAGCCACGGACCAAGTGCCTCGCCAACACCGTAAACATACGCTCCAAGACTTGGCCACTCTTTATTATTCAGAAAATAAACTACGGTTTCTCTTATGATTCCTACAGAAGCCTCTGCCTCTCTCAATGTGGAGAAAAGCTCTGCATTTCCTGTTACATAATTATCTTTGTAATTGTTAATCTCAATACCATTAATCTGGTCTGCACCATTATCATTGAAAATAACGATAAACGGTTCTACTGACGCATTCTGCGGAATGGTTACCTGCCACCAGTTCTCACCCAAGTCGGTTGCCTCTGTTGCTTCAAAGCCCGGCCATGAAGAACCGCCGATTGCAGTGTCATTTGCATATGCATGTGCATAGATATCCTCCATTCCTGTATTGTTCAGGAACTAGATGGTTGTTTCTGTATCATATACGGCTGCTTCTGCTGCTTCCTGTGACTTGTAGGAATTAGCGGTAATAGTTACATAAAGATTATCTGCTTCTGAAATATAAAGCTCCGCACGCTGTGCATCATTATCCTTATTAAAGAAAATAATGCTGTATGGCGGCAATTCGCTTACACCTACCTTTACCCAGTCACCGCCTAATTCATCAGCCGGCTCTGCTACTGTGCTTCCCCAGCCTCCAAGTACTTCACCTTTATCTCCGTAGATATATGCGCCTACCTCAGCCCAGCCTTCGCTGTTTAAGAAGTAAATGGCCTTTATGTCTGACGGCTCTTCAGATTCTGTTGATTCTTCGGATTCTGTTGATTCTTCAGATTCTGTTGATTCTTCAGATTCGCTTGGATTTTCTGCAGGCTCTTCCGTCTTTATTGTAGCTTCTGCATCCTCCTGTGATGTATATGCTTTTGCATCTATTGTTACATATACATGATCCGCATCCGGTATCAAAAGCTCTGCACGCTCCGAATCATTAGCCTTATTAAAGAAAATAATATTGAATGCCGGTGTATTACCTGCTTCCACCTTTATCCAATTATCTTCGGCTGACTCTGCCATTACCCCCGGCCAGCCTCCTAACAGCTCTCCCTTTTCACCATAAACATACGCCCCCCACTTCATCCCAGCCTTCACTGTTCAGGAAATATACGGTTGTTGTCTCTTTGGTTTCCTCCGCCTGTACTATGTTCATATTAGTACCGCATACAGATAATACAATCATGCATACGCATAAAATATGTGCCAGCACCCTTTTCCAATAACCCTTTCTTTTCATATCATACCTCGCTTTAACATAGTGGTTAACCGTTTAACTAAATGCTATAAAATTTACCTGATTCATACTGCATAATCAGGTAAACTATCGTTGCATCCCAACATATATTGTACCGTCTGATTCAACCTCATCAGTTAAACGTTTTGCCTATTGATGGCTTCATCATAAGCGAAGTATACACTTTTGTCAATGGATTTGCTGTTTTATGATTTTATTTCCAGCACTTTGCACAATTTATTCTATTCTTTATTGCCTACATCTAACAAAGGTCTTTATGCACTATTAACTGAATATTCTCACAACCTTGTGTGATAATTACGGGAGCCTCTTCGAAAGAGCTTCTTGCCTCGCAGATAAGAGAAATCTTTTTTCCCATGAAGGTAATATTCTCTACTCCATGCTTTTCGAGATTTGACACATACCAGTGAATCGTGCGATTGGGTACATCAAACCGGATACCAAGTACATACTCCAGATATACGGTTATCGGAACGAGCCCCGTCCAGCCGACAAACTCCGGCTTGCTGCGATTTCCACGTTCTATATGCTCCGGCGCATAATTTTCCCAAAAGGTTCCTGTCTCTTTGAATATCTGAAGAACATTTTCATAGTGATTCTTCGCTATTTCCATTGCAACATCATTTTTCCCACACTGTGTCAGCCCACGAAGTACCATGTAATTGGTAGGTGCCCAGACCCCGCCGCACCAATACTCACCATACTCTTCATAGCCCTCACTGTCGGCCGACAGGGAAGGAATCATGTGTGGCCTTTTAAACTTCTTTTCGTCCAAAAGATGACTGACAAATCTGTCAAGTCTCCCCTCTGGCACAACACCTGCAAGCAACGCCCAGTATGCCCCGATTGTCTTTGCCTTAGCCAGTGTTCCGTCCTGATAAATGTCAAAATAAAAGCCTTCCTCCTCGGACCACATATGCTCATTTACAAAATTTTTCAAATACTCATACTCTTGTGTAAGCTCTTTTGTATCTTCTTCCAGCTTCAATTCCGCAATGATATCCAATAATACTTTACAGGATAAAATCTGCTGCAGATTGGTATCAATCCAACTCATATGTCCATGATAACCACGATGCGCCTGTTTTTCATCCATCCCCGGTTCCACTCTAAGACGCGGCTGATTATCCATTCCGCTTCCCCAACCGGAATTCCAATAAGTCATATTCTGCCATGTTCTGTTTCGTCGCAGCCATCTGTGGTATGCACGCAATGGATAAAATACCTTACGCAAACGCTCTTTGTCCCCTGTCCGCTCATAATATTCCCATTCACACCAGCCAAGAATATTAGGACCTGTACTGATAGGGTCATATCTCATAAACTTTGCGTTGCCATTATCCTCATGTATCTGCCTTGGAATAAATCCGTCCGGCAGCTGTTTTGCGTAGAAATTGTCCAAGGTCTTCTGAAAACAGAAGATATCATCCGCATAGATACCAAACATCAGCATAAAACAGGAATCCCACATGAATATGTCACCGTTAAAAGCAGCATCGATATAGGGTGACACAAAACCATTCTCTTTTGTCGGATTATTGAGATTGGAGAAGGCAATACTCCATGCCTTATCATATGCCTCCATCGAATCCTCATGTCCTTCCCGGACAGGTCTTGGTAACTCTTCCCGGATATCTTCAAACGGTTTTATCTCCACATGCTCCGGTTGTTTTTCTATATATTCGTTTTTTTCAACATACTCATCATCTACATAGACGGACTTGCATATTTCTGTATTCATATAGCCCCTCCCACATTATAATTTCGTAATTCCCATTGCTTATTCATTATACCAAAGACACTCCCAAGTTTCCACCTGGGAGTGTCAGACGTCATAAAACCAACAATATTACCTAAAGTCCGGAGACACGTTAGCAATTAACAGAATACCTCTACCTCATAGGTCTTACCTGCTTCGTAAGGAAGGACATTGGAATCACAAACCTGTCCGTTTACCTTAATCTGCTTCTCACCCTTATTGATTGTGACATGGTAAACAGCATCCTTAAACTTACGGCTGCAGCTTACTCCGTTCCAATCCTCCGGAAGATTCGGCTCAACAACAATACCCTGCGTCGTAGCCTTTACACCAAGCAGCTCCTCTACGATAACTAAAATCATCCACGCAACGGTTCCTGTTCCGTAATGACAGCTGGAACGTCCATAATTAGCAGAACCCTTCAGTGCATAGTAATAATTTGAAATATAAGTCGGAAGCTGCAAATTCTTTGAAGGCGGATTATTCGGGTTAGTCGGAAGTGTTCTTCTGACTGTATCATAAACCGCATTTCCATCCTTTCTCTTTGCATCCGAAAATGCCTTGAACATGGAAGCATGACAGTATACGGAACCATTTTCTGTTGTTCCGGACTTCTTAATGCTGACTCTTCCCCAGCGCTTATCCCAGCCTGCAAATGGCGGATCAAGTAAAAGCGGCCCAAACGGTGTTTCCAAACGCTCGAGGTTCTTTAAAACAGTCGGCATCTTTTCTTCGGAAACGATACCTGCCATAATTGCCCATGTCTGTGTATTCAGGAATAACTTGTCATTGTCCTCCTTGGAACCAACAGCAAGTCCGTCATCATCAAAACCAACTACATATCTGTCTTCAATCCAGCTATGTGCATTTACATTGTCTGCCAGTTCATCTCTCATATTCTCCAGAGTTTTTCTCATACCCGGTGCGGTTTCCTCTATCATATAAGTTAACAACAGATTGATGCAGTAAATCAAGCAAAGAGTTGACCATGTGGATTCACCCTTTCCTCTTCTGCCCAAGCCGTTAATCGGGTCATTCCAGTCTCCGTCACCAATCAGGCAAAGACCGTGAACGCCTCTCTGCTCATACATGTAAGTCACAGCCTTGGTCAGATGCTCGTAAACATATCCTGATCCGCCATCGCTGTAATCAACTTCATCATAGAACATTTCCTTGTCACCATTCTGGTTAATCAGGGTAATTACAGATAATACCAGCCAAAGCGGACCATCTGTGTGCTTAAGCAGACATAATGCTCTCTCCGGCGAGCCGTCTGTCATGTACCACTGCTTGATAAATCCGTTGCTCTTCTGTAACTTCAATACATTGTAGATGAATTTCTTGGCCTGTTGCGGCTGTACCAAAGAATAGCCAAGAGCATCCTGTAACTGATTACGAACCGGACAGTAGACACCGCCTCTGTTTAATCTGGTAAGCTGTGTAATCTGCTTCTTTAACCAGTAGTTTGCAAAATGATTTACATTCTCATCCGGTGTGTTAACGGTAAATCCGCTGCACAGGTCATCCCAATAAGCATCACTTCGCTTCTTTTCCTCTGCCATATAACCTGCGTTCCATTTTTTCTTTAAGTCGCAGATTTCCATTGTATCTACAGCCACACCGACCTGGATATGATATTCTACTGTTTCTCCTGCACCGATTGTGAACTTATGCTGCAGACATCCGCAGAATCTCTCTGCTTCTCCGATGATATTGCTACAGGTTTCATTCTTTAATGCAACCGGATATTCACCCATATCGTCACACCCCCAGAAGCGTCTCTGGCTCATGTCATAGGAAGCCGGTGACACATCGGAAAACATATAATAATAGCTTGGTGTTTTTTCTACTTTTTCCTTATCCTCATAGTAAACATGATAAGGGAAAGCGTACTTATAGAGAATCTCTTCTTCCGGCATATAAACACATTCTCCGCCCATAACGCCGCCGTCTTCAAAGCCCATAATGGTAAATACGGACAGCTCCTGCTCCTGTGCAGAAGTATTCTTTAACTGAATGGTCCAGATTTCCCTGCATCCGGAAACAGGAACCATTGCCTTAATATTGCACAAAACCTCGTCACATTCTGAGCTCAGACTTGTCTCGTTTAAGCCGTGAACGCAAGAGTAATTTGTAAGTTCTCTTCTGAGTGGCACATAATTGGGATTGAATGCCTTCTTTGTCTTATGATTCAGGACATAGAAATAACGATAGCCCAAAGTATATGCTTCCTGATTATAGTTTCTTACGGTACTGCTTTTTCCCTGCAGTGTCTGGCTCAGCTCCATATGATATTCATCATTAACAAGATAGTTACTCCATGCAGAAGGTGTAACAGGAGTTGTTATCTCATATGCTTTTCCGCCATTGATAAATTTTCCATATTCCATTATATATTTTCCTCCATTATTCCATGCTCGCGCATTAATTGCTTTACATTTACCGGTTTTCCCGTTCGACTGCTTTCGACTGCCGCAAACAGCATTCCCATAGCATGAATACTGTCATCAATCGTAACCTCCGGGGCTTCCCCGCCGTCCAGCCAGTCAATAAACTGTCTGATAATCAAATCATGCTTCCAATGCTCTCCCTGTAACAGCGGTATCTCACAACCTTCGGGAACGGGAAATCCATCTTGGCAACGAGCCATAATACGTCGATTATCCAACTCATAGCTTGCCTGATCACATTCCGCCCTGAAATATTCATGGGTCCAGCCATTGTAGGTGTAAGCTCCTCCAAACTGGTATTCCAGAAAGGCTCTCACACCGTTCTCCATTCTTACCTGAACAAACGCACTGGCTGCACTGCCTCTGTTATCGTCCCAGTCTATATTCCATGCATTTGCATAAACCTCTTCTGCATTCGAACCGGAAAAGGCACGAATCATATCCAGATTATGTGCGCCTCCGTCAATAAAGAGCATTTCAATCGGGTCTATCCTGTGTCCGGAATTTCCGTGATTGCGTGCAATCACGATTCTTGATATCAAATAATTCATCTTTCCTGACATTCCGGAGCGAAGTATTCTCTGAAATGTCTGCTTATCATCCTCATAGCGGTGACTGAAGGTAACCGCAAACTTGATACCTGCTGCCTTCACTCTCTTATAAAGCTCCGCGCTCTCCGCCATCGTTCCGGCGATTGGCTTTTCGCTGACAATATGACAGCCTCTTCCATACTCCAGCACGGTTTTTACTACCTCAAGGTGCGACGGTATCGAAGTCGATATCGTTACGAAATCTACCTCATTCTCCTGCAGTGCTTTGGCAAGCTCCGTATACAGCGCTTCCTCAGGCAGTCCTAAAACTGCACCGGCATTTTCCAGTGCATCGGTATTAATATCAACTGCTGCCACACACTGTGCCACATCCTTTATCTGCGGAATGATTCTGTTCAGCCAGATATTCCCCCAGCCGCCGCAGCCAACATGAATATATCGTTTCATACCCGGATTACATTCCTTTCCCTTCAAAACCTTCCTACTTCTGTATAAAGCCTCCGCCCGGCTCAATCGGCTCAATTGCCGGAAGCTTCGCACTACGGTTAATCTGCTCAATTTTTTGGGTTGGCGCAACCCAGCGAACCGCGTTAATTACCACTCTCTGATAATACTCGGAATGCATGACATCATAACGCGCATGTCCCGGTGAAAAATAGAAAATCTTTCCAGCGCCACGTCTCCAGGTCATTCCGGAACGTGCTGCCTCGCCGCCCTGATACCAGCTTAAAAAGATGAGCTCATCCGGTGCCGGGAAGGTTGCAGGCTCTCCGTACATTTCTGAATGTGCAAAATCAAAATAAATCGGTAAATCCTTTGCAATCGGA
Source organism: uncultured Roseburia sp. (assembly GCA_964387365.1). Lineage (GTDB taxonomy): Bacteria > Bacillota > Clostridia > Lachnospirales > Lachnospiraceae > COE1. The sequence goes on from CAYLWP010000004.1 coordinate 22,362, forward strand.
TGTCCCTGGTCCACTACCCAGACACGCTCACGCTCCCTGATCTCGCGATAGCCGTTGTAGCCTCCCGGTCCTATCAGGCGCTGTGTCAGCTTATTCCACAAACCGGAATGAAGTACAATTAACCCCATTCCTTCGTTCACAACGCGGTCTATTACCTTTTGTACACGCTCATCGCTTACCATATCCTGAAGCATATGGCTGTACAGAATCAATACATCCGTCCGGTCAATTACCTCGTCCGGAATTCCAAACGCAATCTCATCCTTAAAGGTTGCTGTCCGAACCTCCATGTCCTCTTCTTTTCTCAAAAAAGAGGCAATATGTTCATGCACGCCACCCGGATACAGCTCTAAAATATCAGGCTTGCGTATTTCATCCTCAAATTCGTTCCATACCGTTACCCGAATCTTTCTATCCATAAATCATTCCCTGCCTTTCCCTATTCAGGAAGAATTCTGACGCCAAAGGTAAACTCCTCTTCATCTAAACGATATTCCTTTAAAAGCTCAGGTCCGCAGCTGTTTGAACCGATACCACTCTGACGGTAATCGATACAAAGTACGGTATACGGCGCTTCCTCAAGCTCGTAATTGTGTGCTTTATTGGTCAACTCTTCCTGTGTATATACAGATGCATTAAATGAGAAGGTAGTTTCTCCTGCCACGGTCATTGTATTCTTTTCTCCTGCAACAATCACGTAATCACAGTCATAGTGACTTCCGTTCTCCTGCGGCTTGATATAATCCTCATGCATATCCTTTAATGCTGATTCAAACACACCATGATATCCGGCACGTCTCTTGTCAATATAGCTCTCGTAAGGACCGATACCGCAATAGGTAACCTGATTCATTTCCTTAGGCAGAAACAGTCGAAGTCCGAAACGTGGCAGAAACAGGAATACCAAATTTCTGCGCACCTTCATATTTACATCAATAACACCATTGTTATATACAATCCATGTTGTCTCGATATCCATCATTCTCTGGATATGCTTTGCTGACAAGGACAGTGTTGTTACAAGCTCCACAGCCTGATTCTTTTTGGTAACCACAGTTTTATACGCTCTTGTGATTGCCTGCTCATAATGAGCAGCATACCACTCCGGCTTAATCTTACGCTCATTATCCGTCGGTGCTCTCCAGATATTATATTCCATCGGAGCCTCAAGTAAATTTTTCGCTCCCAATTTCATTTCCTTAAAAGCACCTACAAACTTATCATATTTGTAAAAGAACTTGGAAGTAGAGATTCTAACCTCTGTATCATCCTCTTCCACGCAAAGAGCTTCCCCTGCACAGTCCATAGCCATAAGGCTCTTTACCTTTTGATTTTTACGATCTGTAGAATCAAGCGTTACCTCGTCAAAACCAAGTTCATAGCCTGCTTCCAACAGTTCTGTTGCGTTCTTCAGATTATAAATCACTTTCAGGAAGCACTTTCCTGCCCGTAAAGGCTTAATCGGCAGGGTGATTGCACCTTCTTCATGCGGTGCAATGGAAGGGATGTCCTTGATTTCTCCGCTTTCCACTACCACTCCGTCACAGGTAACTTCATATTTTACAATAATATAATCCTGTAAGTTACAAAAATCCATATAATTATGAAGAACCAGCTCCTGCTTTTCCTGACGGAAAGCTACCACTCTTGCAGGGCGCTGTACATTCTTAAATTCCTTGAGTCCTGTATGCGGTCTTCTGTCCGGATATACCAAACCATCCATACAGAAGTTGCCTGAGTGCGGATATTCTCCGTGGTCACCGCCGTAAGCATATACCTTTCTTCCGTTCACGGTCTTTTCCATGTCAATGGCATGGTCGCACCATTCCCATACAAAGGCTCCGCAAACGCCGTCATACTTTTCAATCACCCGGAAATAATCTTCCAAGTCTCCCGGACCGTTTCCCATGGCATGACAGTACTCGCATAATAAATAAGGCTTTCTTCTGTCGTTTAACTGATAGTCCTCTACCTCCTGCGGAGAGGTATACATACGACTGTAAATATCAATATTGCTGTAATCATACTTACGTCTGTCGGATACATAATATGCTGACTCATAATGTGTCAGTCGTGTTCTATCGAATTCCTTTGTCCACTTTAAGGCAGCTTCAAAGGTGCATCCATATGCACACTCGTTACCCATGGACCAGATGACTACGGACGGACGGTTCTTGTCTCTTTCCACACAGAGCTTTGTTCTGTCGATGGTTGCCTCTGTGTACTCCGGATTATCTGCAATCAAATCGCCCCAACGCTTTGTTTTTTCACCGCCTGCATTTTTATAAAAATACCCTTCTGCAGTACCGTGACTCTCGTTATCAGCCTCATCAATGATATAGAAGCCCAAACGGTCATACAGATAATAAAAATGCGGTGCATTCGGATAATGGCTGGTTCTGATGGCATTCACATTATGCTGCTTCATCAGCACTAAATCCTTCATAATCTGCTCTTTATCAATCACAAAGCCTGTCACAGGGTCGCTGTCATGTCTGTTTACACCGCGGAACTTAATTCTTTGACCGTTCACATAGATGACACTGTCTGTAATATGAATCTCACGAATACCGACATAATCCGTAATCACTTCATTCTCTGTTTCGATGGTGAGTGTATAAAGATATGGCTCTTCCGCATTCCATAAATGTGCATCCGCAACAGCTAAGGAAATATATGCCTCCGAATCTATCTCACCTTCTGCAACAATATTCCCTTCTGCATCCTGTAATTTTACAGCGGTTGTCGGCTGGATTCCTCTGTATTCAAAGGTCAGATCAACGGTTGCACTCTTATAATCCTTGGAAGGCGTTGTTGTCACAAAATAGTCAAAAACTCTGTTTTCCGGACGTTTTAATATATAGACATCTCGAAAGATGCCGCTCATACGGAACTTATCCTGACATTCCAGATAAGTACCGTCACACCACTTCAGAACGAGAACGGCAAGCGTATTACTTCCCTCCTGCAGTACCCCGGTGATATCAAATTCACTTGTTGCGTGCGATACCTGACTGTATCCGATAAACTTACCGTTTACCCACACATAGAAACAGGAATCCACACCCTCAAAGTTCAAATAAGCCTTTGGTGCCTTCTCCTCCTTATGGTAGGTAAAGTCACACAGATATGCACCGCAAGGGTTCTGATGCGGTACATACGGCGGATCCAGCGGAATCGGATACCATGTATTGGTGTACTGATGTAAATCATATCCGTAATTCTGCCAATTGGCAGGAACCGGTCTATCCTCAAACTGTGCTGCTACGTAACCTTCTTCCCAAAAGGCTTCCTTTAAGTCATAAATACTGTCAAAATAACGGAATTTCCAAGTACCGTTTAATAGCTGAAAACGGTCGGAAGCTTCTCTGTTATCCAATATTCCTTCTGTTTTTACAGATGCCGGGATATAATAAGCTCTGTTCGGCTCTGTATTCATATGTAAAACGGATAAATCTTCATAATACTTAGGTATAATCATCTTATAATCTTGCCTCTCTCTACTCTGAATAGTAGCGTTTATGCTCTCTTTTTCTTCCAAAAAGACAAATCGTATTTTTTACATAATTTTCTAACCTGTACAATGGCAATAAGCAAAGCAAGTGTACCGCTCAGGCAGTTACTGAGTGCCAGACAAAGACCGATGGTGTTAGGTCCGTCCGTTTGTCCCATCGCCGTGAAATTCTGTAAGAAATACAGCACCGGCACGCGGAAAACAAAAATTCTGCAAAAGTTCATAACAAGAGTAATCTTTGTCTTACCCAATCCATACAAAAATCCGTGTACAGCAGAGTTAATTGCCAAGGTAACCACCGCGAATGCCTCATAGTGATAAATCTGCGAAATCATTCCTGCAAATTCCTCATTTTGCGCTGCCAGAAACATGGTCAGAGGCTTTAGAAAAATCAGGGATAATATCATCATGCCGAAGCTGACACAGACAGACAATGAGAACATCCATTTAAATGCTGTCAGTACACGCTCCGGTCTTCCTGCACCCAGATTCTGGCTGATAATTGCCGAACCACCCTCCTGAAAACCGTTCTGCGGGGTGGTCGTCATACCGCTAATCTGGTTGGATACGCTAGTTGCTCCGACGGTATCCGGGTGGTACGCAAGCTCCTCATTTGCACACATGGAATTTACAAATACCCTTCCGTAAGAAAAGGCAAATTTCTCTACCATAACTGGGAAGGAAACCTTTAATACAGAACCAATGACACCACTCTCAAATGTAATCGCCCGGAACGAGAATCCAAATAAATTATCCTTTTGGTTCATATTGATTATTGCCGCAATTAAGATTACGCTGTTTGCACACAAGGATGCGATGGACAAGAGGTTGATACTCGGTTCACCGAACCCCATCGGCTGCCAGAAAAATACAAAAAAGGCTGATAACGCAAGCTTGGTCAGGGTTACCGATATATTCAGCTTGAAGATTCTTCCTGAATTGCCTCTTGCACGCTCAATCGCAAGATATACGTTATTAAAAAACGTTACCACCATTCCGAACAATTCAATTATAAAATAGGTTCTTCCCTGAGCTATCAGTCGCTCCGGTGTTCCGAACAACCGCAAGAGCTGCGGAGCAAACGGTACAAATACTAACAGGATTATCCCGCATACGATTGCACATAACGCAAAGATTGTACTGACACGCTTTTTTACCAGCTCATACTTGCCGGCGCCAAAGGCTTCACTAATCTTAATGCCTGCTCCGACTGCCAGACCGCCTCCAATGGCTGAAAGCATTGTGCTTATCTGTGATAAGTACGCTACTGTTGTAACTGCAGACGATCCTATCATCGATGCCAGCATGGTATCGACCATTCTGAATATCTGATTTAAGCTTTGATATAAAGCTAAAGGAAGGCAGACCTTCATCATCAGCCTGCCCATGTTTCCATTCAAAGTCAAATCTCTAAATTCGTCATCATTTTTTGATAATTTAGCTTTCATATACTTTCCGTGCCTTTCCATATCAGACAAATTTGTACCTCGCACAAATTTTCAATTGAAAAACTTCCGTCTATGATTTTTTCAATTTTTATTCCTTGACTATTGCCTCAATTTTAACCAATTCTTCTTCTGTAAATGCAGGGCTGTTCAGCATTCCCAGATTATCAATAATCTGTTCCGGTCTTGATGCACCGATTAATACACTTGAAATTGCCGGATCCTGATAAACCCATGCAAGTGCCATACGTGCCAGACTTTCTCCTCTTTCCTTAGCCAAGTCATTAAGCTTACGGATTTTCTCCATCTTGCCTTCAGTCAGAGAAGATTCTCTTAAATATCTGCCGTCTTTTCTGATACGGCTATCCTCCGGAATACCATTTAAATACTTATCGGTAAGCATACCCTGCTCTAACGGCTTGAAGGCGATAATTCCCTGTCCGTTTTCACGTGCAAAGTCCTTCAGACCATTATTCTCAATCTTACGGTTAATCAGAGAGAAGCTGTTCTGATGCAATACAAACGGAGTCTTTAACTCCTTCAGAATTGCAGTTGCCTTTGCAGCACTCTCGGCATCATGATTGGAAATACCAACATATAACGCCTTACCGCTTCTGACTGCATAGTCCAATGCAAGCATGGACTCTTCAATCGGAGTCTCCGTATCCATACAGTGAAGATAGAAAATATCTACATAATCAAGCTTCATGCGCTTCAAGCTCTGATCTAAGCTTGCAAGCAAGTGCTTTCTGCTTCCTAACTGGCCGTAAGGGCCGTCCCACATCTCACATCCTGCCTTGGTACTGATGAGAAGTTCATCTCTGTACGGTCTGAAGTCCATATCCAAGATACGACCGAAGTTCTCTTCTGCGCAGCCCGGATTCGGACCATAATTATTAGCCAGGTCAAAATGTGTAATACCATGATTAAAGGCCGTATGGAGCAAAGCTCTCATACTGTCCAAGGAATGATCAATTCCAAAATTGTGCCACAGGCCAAAGGAAAGTGCCGGTAACTTTAAACCGGTATTTCCTGCCCTGTCATATTTCATATTGTTATAACGTTCTGCAGATGCAAGATACATAAACTGCCTCCTAAAATCTAGAATTTAAAATTTCCATTTCTTTTGCTTCACAATTGCTGCCAAGATGAAGCTCCTTTGTTAACTCAATATCTGCCGGGATGTTGATTAAAGAATCACCGTCATACCAATGCTCCCACTTACCTGCAAGAGCCTTTGTTCTATCCATGTAAATCTTGGATAATGCAAATACTGACTCATCAATATATCCTTCGTATGCTGCATCATCACCCTTTGTTCTTCTGTTGGTTGCAGCAAGACATAAGTTATAAACCCATGTATATAATCCAAGAATAATCTCAATCTGAACAACAACGTTATTTACAAAGAACGCCTGTCTGTCCTTAGCAACGTTACCTAACTCTGCAATTGCCTTCTGATAGAGCTTCTTGAAACGCTTGATTGCTTCTCTTGTTCCGTTCTCATAATATGTAATGAAGGAATCTGTATCAGGGAAGTCGTATAATCTTGTATTCTGGATATCTACCTGCTTCAGCTCGCTTCCTCTGATAATCTCCATCAGCTTCAGGGCAACACGTCTTGACATACCGTCCATGAAAATCATCTGTCCCGGAATCATATCAGACTCCATCTCATGGAAGCACTGATAATACTCGTCATAAATTTCTGCAAGTTTGGATGCATCCTCTACTTTATACTGATGCTTACACCAATCCTCGCGGTAAACACTTACATCAAAGCTGTCAATATCCCATGTAATGTCTGCTACACACTTTATGTTGTATACCATTTCTCTGAAGTTTGCTACGTTAAGAACGGTATAATCGTTGTCTCCCTTTGCTACGCAATCCTTGTAGTTGAAGTAAATCTTCTCCGGACGATTTCCCTGTACTAAGTGAGGTCCGCAGCCCCAGAATGCAACGTGATAGTATACACCATAGTCACGGTCTTCTTCTCTAGGAGTTGTATAGTAGCCCTCGCCCCACATCTGGTTAGGTGCAAAGTCAGCAAAAATAACCTTTGTTCCCTCCGGGAAGGTAAGTGCATTTTCGTTATATAATCCCATACCTTCCATCCAAAGTGTAGAAGAAGATAAAATCTCTTTTCCCGGGTTTTCTTCTTTAATAATATCTAACTGCTTCTGGATAGCATCGGAAATCAGCTTACCTCTGTCCTGTGTGCTTGTAGGAATACCTGCTGCGTTATACCATACCGGTCTGTCTCCTCTTCCTCTTAAGCCTAACTGCCAGATTACGTTATCGTACTTAGCCCATTTACGGATGTATAATCTCCAAAGCTCTTCGTACTTCTCTTTGTATTCAAAATAGTTGATATCATCGATACCACGCTCTTTGTAGTAACGGTCCAATGTCCACTGATGTACACCAACCGGCTCCTGATGATGCATGGAAATATACATACCACGCTCGGTAACGATTCTGATTAAATCTTCTTCCTCAGGCTTCATAACATCAAGATGAGAACATGGAATTAAGAGATTCTGCTTTAATCTCAAGCCTGTTTCTACGAGCATTTCAAGGGTAGATGCATAATCCTTGTGGAAGTCATAGCCCTTCTCAGGTACTCCTGCCTTGGAAAATCCTTCAATTAAGTCTTCATCGTTAATAAACCAGCCTCTGAACTTGAAGGACTTTGGTCCGTCTACGATATCTGTCTTGGAAAGAACAACCTCTGTCTTCTTCTCCGGTACATAGTCAGTCCAAAGATAAAGAGGATCTACACCCAAGAATAATCTGGAAAACTCATAAATACCCCACATGGTACCTCTTTCATCAGTACCTGCAATCAGAAGAGTATCATCCTGGGCACCAACGGTACGAATGATATAATTCTCCCACTGACCTTCGATTTTGGAAACATCAAGTTTATTTTCCTCTAAAAAGGCAACAAATCTGTCGTTGGTAAGAGAACCTACAACGAGCTTACCTACGATATCCTTAGGTAAAAAGCTCTTCATTTCAAGTCTTTCTCCGCCAACGCTGCAGATATCCTTCTGCAGATCCTCTAATGCCTTTGTAATACACTGTTTTTCAAAACAATCATAAACAACGCATGCTCTTTCTTCACCAGAAAATAATTTAAACATAAATTTCTCCTCCCTTATTTAGATGGTTTTTATTGTTTGCTTATTATTTCTTGACTCTCCGGTAATCAGATTATCAATTTTTATATCTTTCACATCTGCGAAAACAACTGTATATCTGTCGTCATTTTCCTCAAAGCCTATCGAACAGTTTTTCATGGTCATTCCTGTTACATGACGAACATAATATCCGTATGCCGGAATCTTAGAGCCTCTGTCATCTTCAGCCAGATTTCTTAAGTTGAACTGACCTACTCCAAGTTCTCTGGGCGTATTGGAAGCATCTTCCAAGGGATTTCCACCCTTCACCACCATAACAATATCTTCTAACAGTACATTTTCAATGTCTCTTGCATAAGTACCATCCGGCAATGCCATATTGGCGCCGTCAGGAATCTTATACCCTACAATCAGTGGTGTTGTTCTTGCCTGCTCCTCATACCCCGGCCATCTGCTCTTTGTTTCGCTTTTTGACTGACTTGCAGCATAAACCTCGCGAATGTCCAGATTTTTCAAAAATACATTTTCTATCCTTCCGATATTCACATTCTTAACCAGAAGCTCTTCTCTGCGGATACCCGTATCATCCACAAACTCTTTTGCTACTGCCTCAGAGCCGATGACTCTTCCTCTGTTTGACAAGGAAAGAAAGAGCGGCGTTCTGATTCGACGCATGATTGACTTGTGCGGATTGCTCTTTACCGGCTGATATCCAATGGATAAGCCGTCATGCACGATGCCGTGCTTACAGCAACCACAGGTACCTCCACAGTTTAAGTGAATATTTTTTATATGACCACCGTCATTGACGGAAATAGAAAATCCTGCCTTATTCGATGCCAGCACATAGATATTATCTATGCAGACATCCTGTATATCGTCTGCGGTCTCTGAACCAATCTGGAACAGATTACATGCAGTATCTCCAATGATATTTCGCACGATTGCGTTACGGGAAGGGCGGGTAAAGCCAAGCGAGCAATCGCTTCCAAGCTTGATTACATCATCCGGCGCTCCTTCGGCATAAATATTAAATGCCAGAATATCATTGCATCCCATATAATCAAAGATATCTCTTACCTGCGGTCCTTTATACGCATACACATCATGTGTACTGATTCCGTCCACCCCCGTTGCCAGTACCACGAAATGACCGCCTTCACAGATTTTAAGCATGTTATCAATGCCGCACCTGCTGTCTTTGCCATTATCATCCAGATAAAACGGCTGGTCGTTATTCGGATCATCAGTTTCCTCATACCATAAATCTTTTCCGACAGATAATCCACCCACCTCGACATTCGTGCACAGCTTCAAAGCTATCATTTTATCAGCCCTGTTGCCGCTTTCATGCTCCATTACCGTATTGCTCTTGGTCAGATTCCCTGCTCCCGCAATACAGCCATTTCCAATGATTTTCACATTGTTCAGCCTTACTCCGTAAAACAGAGTATTACGCCAGTAGGAATGCCCTGCATCCTGCTTCGTCATCCAGTTATCCGGTGACAGATACGGTCCCTGCGACATGTGTGACATATCGTCACGGAACTCCTGATCCGAATACCATACAGCCTCTTCATCATTGCAACCTCGCAATGCCTGAATCTGTGCTGTTTTATCAATATATATGTATACGTTACTTTTTAGATATATGGTTGTCGTGCTGAAAATACCGCCCTCAAAAAGAATCGTACCGCCGCCAAGCCGGCTTACATACTCTATGGCTTCATTAATCGCTGTGGCTCCATCCGTTCCGTCAGTCGGCGCCTTTCCGGAGGTTCTTACATTATACATACCGCTGTATACCTTCGCAATATTGGATAAGCCTTCCTGCTGTCCGCCGGTTACCTCCAGCCTAAACCAATGCTCCAGATCCGGCTCCAAGTCCTGTATCTGTATCTTTTCACAGCCCGGTTCAAGCTCTCTGCAGACCTCCCAGGTCTTGCCAAGACTGGTTGAATGAAGCAGCTTCAGTGCTGATGCAGCTTCCGGTGACGACCATTCAAAACCAGCCGACCGATAGTTCATGTTCACATCGTATATCTGTGATATCGTTTGCTCTCTTCTAAAATCAGAAATCTCAGATACCACCTCTATATCAATCTGTTCTTCAAAAAGCGCTGCCTCTCCATCTGCCTCGGCACTTCCGGAAACGGTAAAGCTTTTTACTCCCTCAGCTTCGAAAACAGCATCGGAAATCCTAATCTCTATATCCGCACCGTTATCCGGCCTTAAATCCAGCTTTTGAAGAGAAATGCACTGACAGCCGTCGTATCCGGCACCTACCGCACCATAGCCCACGATTGTCTCATAGCCAATACCGCATCTTCCTGTTGACTGCGTGTGGAGCTGCGTTAGGGGGTATTCCCCTCTGCCAATGATATTTACATAGACTGACTGCTCCTGAAACCGAATCCCGCTCGGTACGACTATGTCAAAATCTGCCTTGGGCGTTCTTTTATTCAGTTTTATCTTCAAAAAAATATCCTTCGGTACACCCTGTGTATACTGCGCATATGTACTTTCCACATATACAAATATCTTTTTTCTTTCCTTCTCAGCTATTGTCATTCGCCTTTCGTTCCATCCTATTACGTCTGATTATCGCGTTTGGCCGGATATCTTTCATGAAGAACCGGAAGCACTAAGGTAACCTTTGTTCCCACTGTTTCCTCACTTTCAATATGCAGACCATACTCGCTTCCAAACTGAATCTTAATACGCTTGTTAATATTACTTAAGCCAATACTGCTCTTTTCAGCATTATACAAGCCGACACGTTCATAGTCCTGAATCATCTTTCTAAGCTGTTCCACCTGTTCCTGACTCATTGCCTTTCCATCGTCCTGAACGACCAGAATCAACTGATTATCCTCAGAAATCTTACCCTCAATCAGCAGCTTACCCTTTCCGCTTCTGCGTTCCAGCCCATGATATACGGCATTCTCTACGATTGGCTGTAAAATCATTCTCAGTGTATATAACTGCAGCATGGATTCCTCAAACCGATACTCTGTCTCAAACTTTCCGCTGAAACGGATATCCATAATCGTCATATATTCCCTGATACACTGAATCTCATCATTCAGGGTAACAATCTTATCTCCCTTGATGCTGTATCTGTAAATATTGGACATCGCAACCGAGATATCAGCTATCTCCGGAATATCATATGCTAATCCAATGTTACTCAGACAGTTTAAGGTATTGTACAAAAAGTGCGGATTAATCTGACTCTGTAAAGCAAGTAGCTCGGCATTCTGCTCCGCCAGCTTCGACTCATATAACAGTGTCTGATTTTCAACAATCTTTTTGGTCATATGCTCTACTCTGTCCTCAATCAGCAGCTTACCCTTTCCGCTTCTGCGTTCCAGCCCATGATATACGGCATTCTCTACGATTGGCTGTAAAATCATTCTCAGTGTATATAACTGCAGCATGGATTCCTCAAACCGATACTCTGTCTCAAACTTTCCGCTGAAACGGATATCCATAATCGTCATATATTCCCTGATACACTGAATCTCATCATTCAGGGTAACAATCTTATCTCCCTTGATGCTGTATCTGTAAATATTGGACATCGCAACCGAGATATCAGCTATCTCCGGAATATCATATGCTAATCCAATGTTACTCAGACAGTTTAAGGTATTGTACAAAAAGTGCGGATTAATCTGACTCTGTAAAGCAAGTAGCTCGGCATTCTGCTCCGCCAGCTTCGACTCATATAACAGTGTCTGATTTTCAACAATCTTTTTGGTCATATGCTCTACTCTGTCCAACATGCTGTTTATATTGGACGCAATAATGGCAATCTCATTATTGGACGGTATCTCGATACGCGATTTCAATGTATTCGTTTCTGTTCTCTGTAAGAACGTCACAATCTTGTTAATCGGCTGTGTGATATTCTTAATCATAATGTGACCAAAAATAACCAGTAACACAACACTTACCATTGCCAGAAAAATATTGATTTTTACAACGTCATTCATATCACTGGACAACTCAGCCATAGGAATGATACTGACAACCTTCCAGCCATTCTCTTCAATCGACATACACTGCGCAATTGACTGTACACCGTTATAGTTCATAACTGTTCTTACAATTCCGGACTGTTCCTCTTCTCCCCAGAAAATATCCTGATAATCGTCACCCGTTTCCAAATCACGATTGCTTACTACAACATTATTCTCATGGTTTAAAATGATAAATAAGGAATTCTCTGTAATGTTATTAATCTTTACAAGCTTCTCCAGCTCCCAGACATTTAACACAAATACTCCGCAACCGATTTTTGATAAATCAGAGCTGAATACCGGAAAAACATATCCATAATAGTAAAACGAACCATTATTTCCCTTGATTACCGGTGAATACACCGGCTTTCTGAAGTCATCACTTGTAAAGTTATACAACTCATGTAATCTGGTCACTATACCATTTTCATCACGAGTCGGGTCGGAAATTCTACGAAAGTCATCACTAACCCAATTGATACTATAAATCATATTATTAGATGCCTTCGCTGCCTTGACAATTTCACCGACATAATCATACAGTTCAATGTTCTTTACACGATCATTGGATACAAGCAATTCCCGCACGTAAGTATTATAACTGAGCCCTCGCGCACTGACTTCGATACTGGAACACATTTCCTGTACATTCTGTGCGACCTGGCTAATCATCTGTTCCGCCGTTTTTTCTGCACGCCGGTAATTAATCGTGCTAAATCCAACATAATACAATATGCTGTACATACAAAACATAATTAAAGTAAATAAAAGCAAAAAGTATAACTGTTGCTTCAACTTTAAACGTTTTATCATAAAATTAGCCCTCCGCTAACTTGTTCTTACGGTACTCAGACGGTGTACATCCCATTTTTTTCTTAAATACTTTGTTGAAATAAAAATAATCCTTATATCCAACCATTTCACAGGCCTCAGATACAGTAACCTTATGAAATTTCAATAAATCACATGCCTTTGTAATTCTGACATCCGTCAGATACTGTGAGAAGGTCATGTTCTTATGCTTCTTAAACAATTCGCAGCAGTAACTCATATTAATATAGAAGTCACTGCATAACTCCTTCAGATAGAGTGTCTCAGCATAATTCTCATCGATAAAGCGAAGCATTTCATAAAACTTGTCATTCACCGTACCGGACTGCTCCATCTTATCGGACAGGTACTGCATACTCAGGTAGCTGCACATTTCCTGAATGTCCGTAAAACGGTCTGTCAGCTCATAGATATCCAGATATTCCATGGATATGCTATTATCGCCTTCCCATTTTGCCGCATGCAAAGCGATACGATTCCATAAATAGACCGCATCCTCCGCTCCCATATTTTTTTCAACAAACATGGTATGCAGATTAGAAAGCATTTCTCCAAGCTGTCTGTAATTCTTACCGGTATAGAGGTCAAAAATAACCTCTTCCATATGACTGATTGCCGCTCTTTGCGGCTCTCTGTATCGGAATATTTTTTGTTCCAGATAGACAAGGGAATCCATACTGGTATTCTCTGCTTCGTTCAGCAGCTGTTCAAAACCATTTACGTAATTGCTCACTCTGCTCAGCGCAGCTTTTTCTATCTCAGAATCCATCTGTGCTAATTTCTCACAGACATACTCCGTTTTATCCTCATTGCTATTAATAACACAAATATATTTTCTCGGACCAACCTTCAAAGAAATACTCTGTGCGCACTCGCCTACGTCCAGCTTAAATTTTTTCGTTTCTGTATTATTAAAATAAATCAGTAAAAGCTGCAGCTTTTTGTATAATGGTTGTCCGTATCTTTGTTGCAGTAAATCAGCAACATTATCTTTTCTATCTCTAAGCAGGGAATAGAACTCTAAGTCATTCACCTTACTCTTATTTTCCAGTTTATTGCATAATTTATCGAGCATTACCTGCATATTATGCTTATCAAAAGGCTTTAATTGATAATCAAACGCGCCTTCACGCAGTGCCTGCTGAGCATAAGAAAACTCTGCAAACCCACTAACAATTACAAACTCTGTCTTGATTCCTCTTTCACGCACATTATGCATTAACTCAATTCCTGACATTTCAGGCATTCTTACATCAGTAATAACAACATCCGGTTGTATCTCACATATTTTTTCCAACGCCTCTACGGAATCCGTAGTTTCATACGCTACCTGAAAGCGGTCACTATCCGCTTCAATTATTTTTTTCAGTCCTACCAAGGACCACTTCTCATCATCAACAATAATTACCTGATACATATGATTCTCCTATTATTATATTCATCTAAAACATATGGATTCTTTCGTATTTTTAGCTCTCTAAATCCCGGTATTATGATAATACATGATAAACGATAAGCCAGTCTCTTATGCACCTAATGTAATCGCTTTTAAGAAAAAATGTGGTCATTTCCTAAGAAATGACCACATCATTAAATAATCAGTTAACCTTAGTTAAAAAGCTTAGAATTTGCCTTAGCAGCTTCTGTCATTTCTGGCATAGACTTAGCATTTGTGAAGTCGTCCATTAATAATGCAGAGTCTCCCATTGTCTTATAATATTCATTATAATAATCATCAACCTGCTGTCCGCCTGCATCATACCACATCTTCTTAGCTTCTTCAATAGCTTTAGCAGCTGTGATTGAAGAATCTGCCATAGCAGCCTTCAGGTACTCGTTAACCTGCTTATCAGCTGTTGTAGAGATTAATGCAAGATCAGAAGGAAGCTCTGGTAAGCCGTCGTTTAACCACTTTCTTGGGTCTGGAGTTGCCGGATCGTTTGCAATTTCACACATCTTGTAGTATAAATCACCAAACTCATGTAATACTGGATCTTCTGATGCTAAGTATACATTGTACCAGTCATTTGCATGCTGGCTGATTGGCTCTTCTCTACCATCAAGTAATTCGTTAACCATGATGTGGTAGTCACTAGCCCAGTCAAACTCTGTAGCGTTCTTCTCAGAATCTACGATAGCATATGTACCTTCGTCGTTAATCTTGTTGTATACTCCGTCAGGACCATATAATAAGTACTCAGAAGTTCCTGCGCTGTATAACCAGTCAGAGTATGCAAGTACTGCATCAAGATCGTCTTCATCAATATCAGAGTTGATGAAACCAACGTTAGAAGCACCACCGTTAGCGTATGCAGTATACTGACCATACTCAGTTGTAGGTAATGCAAATGTATCAAGTGAGCCTTCCGGGAATGCTTCCTTGAAGTTTCTGAAGAGGTTAAGTCTGGAAGCGTTTGTAAATCTTCCTGAGACATAGATACCAATCTTTCCGCTTAAGAAGTCTGCCTGGTCATCATCACCCTTCATTGTAACGAAGTCAGGGTTGATAAGCTTGTTATCTACGATCTTCTTTGTGAACTCTAACCAGCTCTCAATTCTATCCCAAACATATACTAAGTCGCCATTCTCATCAAATGCATACTTAGCAGGGTTACCAAATCCGTACATATGAGCTAATACTCTCTGTGCGTCTGTTGTTAAGTTGATACCCCATGTATCGTTCTGGCCGTTCTGATCCGGGTCGTTCTTTGTAAATGCTTCGATAACATTATATAACTCATCCGGAGTAGTTGGCAGTTCAAGTCCAAGGTTATCTAACCAGTCCTTACGGATAACTACTGTATGGTTAGGTAAGATGTTAGAGAACTTTGCAAAGTATACCATCTTGCCACCAACTGTAGCAGTCTTCTTCATCATAGGATACTTCTCAAGCAATGCTGAGTAGTTAGGCATCTTTGCTAACATATCCTCTGTAATTTCCAAACACATACCGTTCTGGTTGAACTGTAATAATGACTCATAGTTCGGAAGTAAGTCAGGAGCTTCTCCTGATGCAAATAAAGCACTCATAGTCTGTGGAGCTTCTGCCTTAGGAACTGTGATAAATTCAACTTCCTTAACAGGACAATTTTCCTTAATCCACTCTGTCCAACGGTTGTTGTTAAGATCACCTTCTGAGCTTGGCATGTTACCACGGTCATATGTCATAACTGTGATGCTACCTGTCTTCTCAGCCGGCTGTGCTGCTGCATCTGTTGTAGCTGCAGCGTCCCCTGTTGTAGCCTCTGTTGTAGTTGAAGCTGAATCTGTTGTAGTAGTTGAAGTTTCAGCATCTTTGCTTCCGCATCCTGCCATAACAGTTGAAGCTGTCATAGCAACTGCCATTAAGGAAGCAACTTTTTTCAAATTCTTCTTTTTCATCTTATACCTCCTAAAAGAAATAAATCTATGGTTAACCTTTAACTGCGCCTAAGGTTACGCCCTTTACAAAGTATCTCTGAAGCCATGGATAAATAATCATCATTGGTACAATAAGTACGACTACACCCGCTGACTTTACAGATTCAGAAACGATATCTGTCGCCGCCATAGAAGACGCCTCAACAGTATCCAAGTCTAACTGCTGCAACTGGAAAATCATCTGCTGAATGAATACAGGTAAAGTATACTTCTTTGTGTTCTGCATGTAAAGCATAACTTTCTGATACATATTCCAGTAACCAACACCGTAGAACAGAACCATCGTTGCCAAGCTCGCTTTGGATAACGGCAGATAAATCTGTAATAATAATCTGAACTCTCCACATCCGTCAATCTTAGCTGATTCATCAAGCTCATCAGGAATACCTTCAAAGAATGAACGCATTACCATCATGTTATAAGGGCTGATTAAACCAGTTAACCAAAGTGACCAGTAAGAGTTAATAAGTCCTAAGTTTCTAACCAACATAAAGGTTGGAATCATACCGCCACCAAACAGCATGGTGAAGGTGATAAGGAAAGAAAGTCTTTTTCTTCCCCATAAGTACTTCTTAGACAGTGGATAAGCACAAAGAACCGTAGCCACCAAACTAAGAACAGTACCCACAACAGTTACAATAACACTGTTTTTAAAATACAACAGCAAATTACTTGTATGAAGTAACAGCCTGTATGCTGATGTTGTGAAACCTACCGGCCAAAAGAATACCTTTCCAGCATCAATCGCTGCACCACTACTAAGTGAAGTAGAAAGCGTATAGAGCACAGGTACAATACATAACGCACACAGTAATATTATAATTGCTTTAATTACACCAAGCAATATCTTTTCATCTAACGATTTTTTCATTTCTCTTCCTCTCTTTCTTACCTTTTAGAATAATGCATTATCGCTCTTCTTAGCAAAATAATTTGTTGTAAGAACCAGGATAAGGCTTAACAGAGAGTCAAACATTCCCATTGCAGTTGCAATACTATAGCTTCCGCCACGAACACCGAACTCATAACTGAATACAGATACAACGTTTGTAACACTGCTAACAGCTGCATTTGATAATACGTAAATTCTATCAAATCCTACGCTTGTTACCTTACCAACTGCAAGAATCAACATAAGTACAATGGTAGGTACTAGACACGGAACTGTAATCTTTGTAATCTGCTGCCACTTCGTAGCACCGTCTACCTTAGCCGCCTCATAATATGTAGGATCAATACCTGTTAACGCTGCAAGATAGATAATTGCATCGTATCCCATTTCCTTCCAGATACCAGTTCCAAGGTATACACCCATCCACGAACCCGTGTTCGTCAGGAAGCCAATCGGTTCTCCACCAAGCATCTCGATTACACGGTTTACAGGACCTGCGTAAGAGAAACAGGTAATAACAATACCACCCATTACAACCCATGAGAAGAAATGCGGTAAATACAGAATAACCTGTGAATACTTTTTAAATCTACCCTGCATTTCATTCAACATAACCGCAAGAATAATCGGGAACGGGAAAGAAACAAATACAGTCAAAATACCGATTCTTAATGTATTAAGAATAATATTATACATATTCGGGGTACCGAAAATCATCTTGAAGTTTCTTAATCCAACCCATTCACTTCCCAATAAACCATCCTTCAGCTTGAAGTTCTGGAACGCCATTACAAGTCCGAACATTGGACCGTAACAGAAAATAACAAAGTACAGAAGTGGAACAATCAGCATCACATACAGAGGAATATTTCTTCTGATGTTCAATCTTCGTCGCATCTGTTCTGTTCGTAATGTAAGCTCATCCTTATACATAGCTTGCTTTTTTTCTTTTAACATACTTTCACTCCTTATTCGAAATATTGTAAATAATCCATTTACAAATAATCTTATTTCGTAACAAAATATTATCATTTATGCCATACGATAAACATGCATAAAATTCGTCTAACTTTGGAAATTATTTTGTTATCTCTAACAAACCGCTGCGTGGAACAGCGATTTCCGTAACGCCTTTGTGCAGTGTAACGTTTTCTTCACTTGTTATATTGCCCCTGCAGTCTGTTGCTACCAGCTTAACTGCACACTCTCTGTCAACAGAAAGATACAATACAGCCTTCTTTGTTGCATTGATAATTCTTGTTCTGCTCTTGTCAAGTTCAGGATGAACCACCTTATTGTCAGCATATACGCCAAGAATCTCTTCCTTATCGTCACATGCCTTGATTACAGGATACAGATAGTTTGGCTCATATGGAATAAATTCCGATTCCAGAAGAAGCTTTCTGTTATCCTTGGCAAACTTAAGCCAGTAAGTAACCATTTCCTTGTGTGCCGGAACCATCTCCTGTGTCTTCATTGAGAACTGGATAACACCAAACATACAGTTCAGAACCTGTAATGCCGCATCCTCCGGTGTCTCATCCTCATGCCAGGTAATCATATCGGAATGAACCGCTGTACTGCCGCTCAGCAATCTGATATCAGCAATTCCGATTCTGTTTGAAGTAATGTCACTCGGGCAGTCTGCAACACGGAACATATTACCATATCTTCTCATACCCGGTCCGATATAGCTCTGTCTGAACTCAATCATAATATCCGGTTTGATTGCCTTCAGGCGAAGCATAATATCTGTCATCAGTCGCTCTGTCGCTTCCTGAATACAGTAATAATCCATTTCATCATTTACCTGATTATTATTCTGCATCTTGAAACGGTCGATGAAATCAAGCTTAAAGCCGTCTAAGTCCCATTCCTTTAAAGCATTTTCATAAATACCAATCAGGAATTCTCTTACCTCAGGATAGCGCGGATCAAGAACACCTGCATTATTTCTGTCAACAGGATAGATAATTTTATCCTTAAAACGTTCCCAATTCTTGGAAAAATATCCGACAAACGGTACACTATACCACAGTATATACTTCATTCCGATATCATGTACTTTCTTTACATGCTCACGCATATTCGGAATTTTCTTCAGACACACTTCCCAGTCTCCGGTATAACCGTATCCGCCGGAGCCGTCCTCTGTCTGCCATCCGTCATCCACAATAATGGTATCCATTCCAAGCTCTTTTGCATGGATACATTCCTCTTCCAGCTCAGCTGCCTTAATATCCTGATGATAGTTATACCAGGAAGAAAACATCGGTCTTCTTGCAACATCAGGCACTCCCATTGGCTTCAGTTCAAGAACCTTTTCCCACCAGGCTCTCAAATCGTCCAATGCCTTATAATAAGGAATCTTTCTGAAATCTGCTCTTACCAACAGCTTGTCACTGTTTCTTCCCACAAACTGCTTTAAGCCCATGGAAATCTCACCGGCAATCACGTTACGTCCGTCGTCTACACCGAAGCGCACACTTGTAACCTTCTTAACCTCATCCGTTGCAAAGGTAAAGGTATTCATATCCTCTGCATTGAACAGCAACGCCATCGGAGCCGAATAAGTAAGCATGGATTCTATCTTAAGTCTCCAGTCTGCGTCCAGAACTCTTCTTGGTCTGGCTGTCGGATGCCACATATACTGCACATCAACACATGGTATACTCCAGAGCATAATAACCTGGGAATTATCTGCCTTTGCCTGCTCTTCATCCCAATTCATTGTAAACTCATACTCATACACGTCCTTTTCCAGCTCTCGTTTGTTCATCTCCACTGTAAGATCAATATTGGAGGTGACAATGACATCAGAAAAAGTTGTTGTGTTTTCAAACAATTTTCTCATCTTATTTCTCCATTCCTATATGTTTCGTTTGAGTTACTCACATGATGACATTATACTTAGTTTTCAGTTTCTTCAATATGAATTATTTTAGGTTAATTTGGCACTATTTTCAAAAATCCCCCTTAAGCAGTATCCGGTAATATACCGTCCTGTTTAAGAGGGATTATAGGAATCCTTTTTATCTTTTTATTTCTTTATAAACAACCTGATTCTTACCGTTTCTCTTTGCCTCATACAGCTTATTGTCAGCATGCTTAATCAGAGCGTCACGCCGCTGCCCCATGCGATACACTTCCAATCCGCCGCTGAAGGTAAGAGCAACCTGCTTTTCTTCCAAAAAGTATGCTTCCAACTGCTCACTGATATTATGCAGCGTTCGCAAAGCATCTGTCTGATTGTTGTGGTCAAAAACAATCATAAATTCTTCGCCACCATATCGTGATGCAAAGCCCTTATCTCCCACTTCACTCTTCATAAACCGTGCAAACTGAACCAACACCTTATCCCCAAAGGAATGACCATATGTATCGTTGACGCCCTTAAAATTGTCAATATCAAGCATAACCACCATGAACTTCGGTTCGTCACTTTGCATTCTCTCGTCTATCTCTTTCATCAGATACTCACGGTTATATAACTGTGTCAGAGGGTCATGCGTTGCAGCAAAGTACAACTGCTCGTTCATGGAAAAAAGCTCTCCTTTTTGGCGTTCATATGCCTGAATAACCATATAGGTAATAACCAAAAAGGAAATCGTAACAAGCAAATAAGTACACATCTTAAAAACCAGTGCTCGCGTTTCGCTGACCGGCTGAAACTCTCGCGGATAATAATGTCTGCAAACAATCACACAGGCATCCCATATAATTGTTGCAATACTGAACGGAAGACTGAATCGTTGCGGCATAAATGCGACGATTCCAAAAATACTTAAAGCAAAATATAATAATATTACTTCCCCATGAATATAATATAAAATAGGGAATTCAATCCAAATCACGATAATCAGCATCCCTGCGATCGCATACTTTCTTAATCTGGAAGCAATACCAAACAGACTGCAAATAATGATAGCTAACCCACAGCCCAGACAAACCCAGGCAGGGAATACATTTCCATATTTAAATAAATTAAGCAGGAATCCAAATACACTTACTACACAGGATGCAATAGCAAGAATGTAAAATAGCTTTTTCTGTAATTCCTGTTCTGATGAAAACTTTTTCTCCAGCATCCTCTCTCCTCCAATGCCTTGTCTTTCCATTATATACCTGTTTTTCCATTATGACTAGTAGAAAAATGATTAATCGAACAAAATCTCCTCTACCGTTACAAACAAATACCCCTTTTTCTGTAACTCATCTACAATCTGTAGTGCTGCCGTCACGCTGCTCTCATAATAATCATGCATCAGAATAATATCGTTTTCTTCCGCATTTTTCATCACTCTGGACACAACCGACGATGCATCCTGCAAGCACCAGTCCAGTGGATCCACGCTCCACAAAACAGGAATCATATTCAATTCCTTTTCCATCGACTTATCCCATGAGCCATAGGGAGGACGCACGTATATCACCTCTTCTCCCGTGATGTCCGCAATGACGCGATTCGTTTCTATCAGTTCCTGTTTAAAGTTCTCTCTGTTCCCCTCCGTTAATTGTATATGGCTGTATGTATGGTTTCCAATGACATGACCTTCCTTATTCATTCTCTCAATAATGTCCGGATGCAGGCTGGCATGTTCGCCTGTCACAAAAAAGGTAGCCTGTACTCCTCTTTCCTTCAACCCGTCCAAAAGTTGCTCCGTATACTTCGGATGCGGTCCGTCATCAAAGGTCAGCGCTATCTTTTTTATCTCCTGAGTCAAAACCATGCTTTCTTTTGCCTGCTCCGCCTGTCTTATAAAATAAACGAGAAAGAGAAGCAGACATAGTCCTACTTCTCCTAAGATAATCTTTTTTGCACTTATAGCTTCCAATTTTTCCATAATCATTTCAAGCCTTTCCACGTGCGCAGAGAACCAAACTCCGCCACCCTATTTCTTCGCATGCACAGATGCAGTCTCTACACTTTATGTGGATACAACTTGTTTTCATTACAAAAACTGATTCTTTTCCTTATCATAGTGATAATCAATGGCGGTCAGCTTATCTATAATTGTCTGCATATCTTCATCCGTGTCCTCACAGAAAGCCTCGAGGCTGGGATAAAAATCACGCAGTTTCAAATTAATAAAGCTTAACAGCATAACCGGATCCTTTGGTATCATATTTCTTCCTCCCTTTTATGCGAAAATCTTACGTTTACATAGACAAACTGACAATAATCAGCTCCACACTTAACAAATCCGTCACTCGTCCTGTTTTTACATCTTCGTCTGCCTGCACACAGGACTGCACTGCCTTTTGGAGCTGCTCCAGCTTAAAGCGCGATGACTGTGGCAGATATTTTTTCTTAAGAAAATAAGGATTCAGACCTGTTTTCTGTGCAATTGTCGCTTCATCATAGCCCTTCATCTTCATCTCGCGAACCTGTAACAGCAGATTAAACTGCCTTGCAATCAGCGCAAGAATCTTCATCGGCGCTTCCTTCAGGGCTAGCAGGTCATAATACAGGTCAAGCGCCTGCTTCTGCTTTTTATCCGCAACAGCTTCCACCATGTCAAATATTTTATTCTGTATGCGCACCGTACAAAGCTCATCAACGTCCTGTGCGGTGATTCCCTCATCGTAATATTTGTAGCAAATCAGTTTTTCAACTTCCTTTGCTATCTGCTCCATATCCGTTCCGGTTCTGTCCAGTAAGAGATTCAGGGCATCTGCGGTAATCAGCTTATTTTCCTTTTTGAGCATGCCCATAATCCATTTTTTCAGAGTTTCTTCGTCCTGCACTTCAAAGGATGCAGCGTAACCGCTTGTTCCGATTGCTTTAAAGAGCTTATTTCTCTTATCAACCTCTTCCTCGACAAAAATCAGAAACGTTGTATCCGGTATCACCTTGACAAACTCTGCCATTCGGTCATTTCCCGACTTCATCCAGCCGCTGTTTTCCACCATAATGACTCTGCGCTCCGTAAAAAAGGGCAGGGTGCCCGCAAGGTCAATCACTTCATTTACATTAATATCTTTACCCGCAAAGGCAGTGAAGTTCATCGTATCATCCGCAGAAACCAATGTATTTTTGAGCTTGTCACGGTACTGTTTTCTCAAATACGCTTCCTCTCCGTATAAAAGATATACATTGCTAAATTGTTCACTCTTGATGTCCTGAATAATTCGTTTCAAATCGCAAACCTGACCTTCCCTAGTATCACTTCTTCGTCGCCTCTATTTATCATAACACATTTATAAAATAATCCAATATCTTTATTCCACTACTGCGTCAACTACATTTTCACAACATCTGCTACTTTTTCGCCTGTATGTTAATTATCATCTACACAAAACAGTTTCTTAAGCATTCCATCCAATGCCCTTGTATTTAATGGCATTTTGCCGGTTTCGTGTGTTATAAACAGATTCACTCCCAAATATATCCCATTTCTTTCATAGGTATTAAGCTTGTATATCACATTATCCATATAGTCACTATTATCCAGCAAACCAAAATGCTCCAGATATACCTCCTCTCTTTGTGGCATTCTAAGAATCGTAAAATCAGGATATACCTTGATATTTTCTTCTAATACAAGCGGATATTCATATCGGTATGGTATTCGTAACGCAAATAACTTATCCGCTATAATCTTCTCTGACTTTGATCTGACTCTTTCTCCCCTTTCTGTAATAATTTCCTGTGTATCATCCGCAAATGGTTTTCCCTCATAGTTCACTGCCTGCCACCGTTTTACATATTCCTCTCCAGAGATTACAGGCGCAGATATCAGCTCTTTTCTGTATGGATTCATATTCTGATACATTCTTTCCAGGCTTGTTTTTTCATACTTTCCTAAAAATCTGTCAATTGCTCTTACTCTTTCTTCTGCGTTTTTCACTATATCAGCATCATAATCCCTCTGCGCAATCCCTATGGCAAGATTTTTTTCATGCTTTTTCATGTATCTGCCGTTTCCTTGTCCATACTCGGCGTTTTTGTAATAATACTCCACAGCGCCTTGCCTCTGTCTAATGCGCAAACGCCCTTTGGGTGCTGTTTTTAATCTTTTTTCAGCTCCCTCTGCTATAATTTTCAGTTGTTTCATTTCTTCTTTAAGAATAAATTCCATTGTCTTCATATTGTTCACATCTCCTTTTCCTCCCTCTTTCTGTTTGAAACTGAGGGATTCATACTTTTAATTGGTAGCGTTGACGGTCCTTATGCCAACTAATCATATTTTTTCTTCTTCTAGTTGGGATGGGGCATTAACTCGTACCCCAACCATTCTTGTTTTTTCTTCTTCTAGTTGGGGGTGTGGATTAACTCGTACCCCAACCATTCTTGTTTTTTCTTCTTTTAGTTGGGGTGGGGCATTAACTCGTACCCCAACCATTCTTGTTTTTTTCTTCTTTTAGTTGGGGGTGTGGATTAACTCGTACCCCAACCATTCTTGTTTTTTCTTCTTTT
>CAYLWP010000004.1:47154-47220 GCA_964387365.1 uncultured Roseburia sp.
AGTTGGGGTGGGGTGATGTTGTATCATAAAAGTTGACACCCTATTCTCAAGGATTTTGATATATAA